>JAEZDQ010000037.1 GCA_023433225.1 Bacteroidota bacterium
ATGACAATACTCCAGTCCGCAGTCGTGTTTGGAATAGGTGCCGAAATTCCGGTGTTTTATTTTCTTGTCATTCAGGATTTTTGTTGGTTTTCGCGGATGATTCTCCAAGCATTCAATTCATCGCCGCGCGTGAGTTCTTGTCCCAAATGCGTTACTTTAAAATAAGTCAGCGGATTTTTGAGCTGCAGGAATTCAAAGGTTTTTTGGAAAAACCCATGTGCAAAATCCCGAACTTCAATCCGTTCTTCGGTAGAAAGCAATTCGTTTTCTGTCAAAGAACGGTAAAGTCCCAACGTATTGAAATCGGAATACGATTTGTGGTTTTCGATGACTTCGAAATAAGTTTCTTTTTGCAGTTGGTTGAAAGGTTTGTTGATTTTCATTTTGTTGTTAGTGTTTTTTATTCGATTATTTTTTTATGATAGAGGGGATTGGCTATTTTTTAAACCTTCAAGGTTTTGGAAACCTTGAAGGTTTGCTCCTGCTTTTTTAAAAAAACTTAAAACGCTTCGTTTTTACCTTCTTCGCAGAAAGTTGCTAAATGCAAAAGGGCTTTTATCATACGCTCGTGGATGTCGGATTCGCCGTTTCTTATAGCCAAATCAGAAGTGTTGTAAATATCACCATCATAAGAAACTGTGCGAATAATTTCTGCATCTGCGTAAATCCCTGGGGTCCTACCACCACTACTAACTTTCCACGATTTTGCTGTGCTGGGGTTAAAGCTCATTAGAGATTCACTTCCATCAGAATCTTTCGCAGTAAAACTAATATGACAAGGACTTACTTTTACGTTGGTATATGTAATATATATAATAAAAGGACCACTATTCAAATTCTTTCCCCCGTGCTTTTCAAGCTTTTCTTTTATCCAAGAAATGGTTTCCTCTTTGGTTTGTGCCTATGTGTGCTGTGTGCCGGCTATAAAAAATACTGCAAGACATAGTGTGATGATTTGTTTCATGATCAATAAGTTTTAAAAGTTAAAATGTATCTTCTGTTACTTTCGGTAATTCATCTGCTCCGCTTAGCTTGGCTAAATGCATGATGGCTTTGAAAAGGCGTAAAGCGTCTTTTGTTTCCTCATGATTAAACTGAAAGTATATATCTTCAGTTTTACGCTCGAATTCTGATTTACCATCAATTTTGGGAGCACGATAATTATTATGTTTACTTTCACCTTTATATGAATGAAAGATTGTTCCTGATTTAGCTTTTAAAATGAATGCGTTTTTGTCTAATATTGAAATTTCCTGAAATAAAATGTCTTTTGGTAAGACTTTGAATTTTTGAACTTGTATTGTCAATATTTTCCCTGAATCATAATCTATTGTTTCAATTTTGAAACTTAAAAACTCTCCATCAAAACCAGAAAAATTATAAGAAGTTTTTTCTTCATATTTTTGAGAAGATAAATCTATTTTCTTTCCATAATCATTCAGCCACTGTATGGTTTCCTCTTTGGTTTGTGCCTGTGTGTGCTGTGTGCCGGCTATAAAAAATACTGCAAGACATAGTGTGATGAGTTGTTTCATGGTTTGTATGTTTTATTATTTATTACAAGATTCTATCGAATAGGAAATACCGCTTACAAAATTTTCATTGTATTCCTTGTCGCCCAGCAGTTCAGATTGGAGAAAGGCTTTTGCCTGCGGTTTATTAAAATTATCACATGCATAACTCGCATTCAACACTCTTGTGTTACCTTTATCATTTGCTACCCGAACCGAAGCAGTACCGCCATATTTTTTGTCGTCATCTTTCTCGCATCTGTCTATGCTGTAGTAAACCTGACTGTCAAAATCTTCATTATATTCCTTTTTGCCCCGTAACTCGGATTCCAGAAAGGATTTTGCCTGAGATTCTGAACTATTATCACAGGCGTAAACCGCATTCAACACCCTTGTATTACCGTCTTTGTTTTTGACATGAACATATGCACTACCTCCATATTTCTGCGCCATTGCACTGTTAAACACTGTAGTTGCCATAAAAAGGATGACGGCAAAGCCTAATTTCGAGATGATGTTTTTCGTTTTCATAGTATATATTTTATGTTAATGATTTTAACAAATATAATTTTAATATATTTAACAAAAAATAGCTATACATAGCTATTTTTTAACTCAAACCCAATGCTGATGGATAAAATAGAAAAACTCGTAAATATCTGGGAACAAATCCCAAAGGCCATGACCGACCAAATCGACCTTTCGCAAAAGGACATCATCAACCGTTACATGGATGTATTTCATATCTCAGATTATTTTTATGTGATTTTCAACACCCGAAACGCCGAAATGGAATATGTTCACCCCGGAATTTCCAAAATATTGGGTTATGAACCAAGTGATTTCCAGCTTTCAACCGTGTTGGAAAACATCCACCCGGAAGATTTGCCTTATTATTTTCATTACGAACAGAGTGCGGTTCGCTTCTTTACTTCGCTTCATGAAGATTTATTTTTCAAATACAAATTCTCTTATGATTACCGGATTAAATCCAAGAACAATGAATACAAAAGGGTTTTACAACAAATCGTTCCGGTATATTATTTCCCGGAAGGCGGCGTGAGGACGCTGGGTATTTTTACTGATTTAACGCACCTGAACATCCAAGGAATACCAAAACTTTCATTCATCGGCATGCAAGGGGCGCCATCTTATTACAACATCCACCTGACGGAGGAGTTTCATCCTTCCAATAAGTTATTTACCAAACGCGAACACGAAATTTTAACATTCATGATTCAAGGGATCACAAGCGAATCCATTGCGCAGGAGCTAAACCGGAGTATATTTACAATTAGGACACACCGAAAAAATATTTTACAAAAATCCGGCTGCAATTCCATTCCCGAACTTCTGGTAAAATCGATCCGAGAAGGTTGGGTTTAATTTATAACAGGAATAATTGACAAGGCTTTATGAGTATATTAGACAATGATTTTTATAAGTTCACCATGCAATATGCTGTGGTAAAACTCTATCCCGACACCCGGGCACGGTACGAGTTCATCAATCGGGGAGTGCATGAATTCCCAACAGGGTTTGACAAAGCATTGGAAAAAAGGATTACGGAAATGGCGGGTTTGGCTTTGACCAAAGCGGAGAAATCATACCTCAAAATTGCTTGTCCTTACCTGAATCCCGCTTATTTGGATTTCTTACAAGGGTATCGGTATGACCCTTCGGAAGTATCAGTCGAACAAATCGGAAAGGATTTGAAAGTAACCATTCAAGGTTATTGGTACCGGACGATTTTATGGGAAGTCCCGATTTTAGCTTTGATCAGTGAATTGTATTATGATTTGACAAATCAAAAAAGAGATTCCGATGAAAAAGTAACCGAAACCGTTTACGCTAAATCCAATTCTTATATTGATTTAGGCGTGAAAGTTGCGGAATTCGGTACGCGGCGAAGGCATTCCTATGAAGTTCATCAATTGGTGGCAAATGCTTTGAAAGAATCCGGCAAAAACAGTTACGTAGGTACAAGCAATGTCCATTTCGCGATGCAAACGGGTGTAAAACCCATCGGCACCCATGCGCATGAATGGTTCATGTATCACGGCGCACGCTTTGGTTTCAAGGTAGCAAACGGCATAAGTCTGGACCGTTGGGTAAATGCGTACCACGGTGATTTGGGCATCGCTTTGACCGATACATATACCACCGACGTTTTTTTTACCCAATTCAATAAAAAACTGGCAAAACTCTTCGACGGAGTCCGGCACGACAGTGGAGACCCCGTTTTATTTGCGGAGAAAACCATTTCCCATTATCAGAAAATGGGCATCAACCCTTTGCATAAAACCATTATTTTTTCAGATGGATTGAATTTGGATAAAGTGAAAACCATTGCGGAGGCTACCCGAGGAAAAATCGGGATTTCATTCGGGATTGGAACCAACCTGACCAATGACGTGG
This sequence comes from Bacteroidota bacterium, assembly GCA_023433225.1. Taxonomy (GTDB): domain Bacteria; phylum Bacteroidota; class Bacteroidia; order Flavobacteriales; family Weeksellaceae; genus Moheibacter. The sequence goes on from JAEZDQ010000037.1 coordinate 3,930, forward strand.
GCTTGAAACCGATGAATATTGTTCTGAAATTAATCGCAGTCTCCGAACCGGATTTACCTTGGACCAATGTCGTAAAACTTTCCGACGAAAAAGGAAAACACACCGGCGATCCTAAGATGATTCGGCTCGCTAAAGAAATATTGGAAATTGAGGATTTAAAAAATGGTTAATCTTCAGCATCAGCATTGTCCTTACCTTTGGGGACGACCAACAAAGGAACAGTGGAATATTTAATCACATCAGACGCCACACTACCGATAAACATATTGTAAAGCGAATTATGCCCCAATGAACCGATGACGATCAGGTCTGCATTCAGGTCTTTGGCTTCCTGAACGATGATGTCCACCGGAATGCCTTGGCGGATAATGGTTTCACACGGAATCCCGTAGGATTCCACCAAAGTTTTCAGTTCGTTCATTTTTTCAGCTTCGTCATTCAAAACGGTTTCTTCCAGTTCAGGCAAATAGGTAAAACCGGTTTCGCTCACAATCACGCCCAAATCCAATGTGGCGACATGAATCAAATACATTTTTCCGTTCACCAATTTTGCGTGGTCGATGGCTTTGTTGATGACTTTGCGGTTGAAGTCGGAGAAATCGATGGGGACGAGGATATTAAGCATATAGATGATTTTTTATAAAATTAAATCATTTAACCGAAACCTCAAAAACTTTTTTATCTTCTAAAAATCCCGTCAGTACATCATTTTCTTCGACACGTCCAACTCCGGCAGGCGTTCCGGTAAAAATCAAATCCCCTTTTTTCAAAGTGAAATATTGAGAAGCCTCCGAAAGAATGGCTGCAAAACCAAAAACCATGTCGTGGGTATTTCCGTTTTGAACAATCGTTTTGTTTTTTTCCAATTTGAAATTCAGATGGTTTAAATCAAATTCCTTTTTATCATAAAAAATCCCGGCTACT
>JAEZDQ010000045.1 GCA_023433225.1 Bacteroidota bacterium
GCTTTGTAATCTTTGTTTTTGGGATGGAGCTTTTCAGCAATCTGATAAGGCTCCCATATTTTTGTACGGATAATTTTCAAATCCGGTGAAACTTCCTTCAAAAGTGACTTATCAATAATCGGATAAGAAGAATTTTCAGGTGTATAAATGATGGGTTCGATGCCAAATTCGGGAAGGTATTTTGCAAATTTCAACCAACGCTGTACGCCCGGCCCCCCGGCGGGTGGCCAATAATAAGTGATGATTAAAACTTTTTTATTCATATTCAAATATACAGATTCTTCGCTCCATTATATTCCGCTCAGAATGACATTCAAACCATTGTCATTCTGAATGAGTCTTAGCGAAATGAAGAATCTGAGTTCCTGTTCTTCCACCAATAAAAACCACCGCCTAAAACGAGTAAAATGAAAATCACATTGAATGTAAGGGTCATTAGATTTCCGGTTTTGATACTTTGAGGCGCAAATTCCATCACGATTTCTTTGTCTCCTTTTTCCAGTTGAACTGCCCGTAAAAAATAATTTGCTTTTAGAATTTTCCGCTCTTTTCCATCGACTTTAACCGTCCAGCCGTGGGGATAATAAATTTCTGAAAACACCGCGATTTTAGGAGAAATTACATTCGCTTCATAAGTTAATTTATTGGGTTGGTAATTGGTTAATTGAATGGAAGATATACTATCTGAATTAAATTTTTCATTTAATTTATCGGACAAGATTACCGTCCTTCTCAAATCTACATCTTTCAAAGCCAAGATTTCTTCATTGGCATTCGAAACGTAATTTATATCTGACACCAGCCAAGCATTCCCGAAAGCATCCGGATTGGCTTGAACCATCGGGGTTCCGGGGTTTCCATGAACTGTGTATTTTGTATTTAATAAATTCAGGATTTTTTGCATGTCCACTTGGCCATTGATTCCCAATTGTTTTGTTTTTTCGGTACCGGAAAAATACAAATCGATGACATCCTGAAAATTATGCAGTTTCGCACCATGATAACCTCCGATTGAATTGACAAAATAAGAAGTGGTTGCGTCATTGAACGTACTGAAAACATTGTCAAACACACGGTACTGGGATTTATCTGCATTACGTAAACTGTCCAAGCTTTTATTGAACGGAACTTTCTGGGCAATTCCCATTAGGTTATAGTTTTCCTTTGCGCTTTCCAGTAATCGCGGAGAAAGCTGTGTCGTAAATGGATTTTCCACAAACATTTGAGGAACAAAATTATCATCGTTCAGGTATCGCTTATTAATTTGCCAACCATCTATTAAAGCCAGAAATCCTATTCCCACAACCAGAATTAAACTTTTTTTCAAATATTTAAGCTGATAAGCGAACAACAAAGCCAAGGTCAAAACGACAAAAATCAAAGTCCTTAAGGTGTCGGCTTTGAACATATCCATCCGATCCTGAGCCAAAGCTTTGTTCAGGTTGTTTAATAAAGTATCCCAAGTTCCGTAACCCTGCGGGTTGTATTCCCTCACCAGTTCGATGAATTGTTGTTTGGTTTGCAGGTCAAACTCAGTGGTGAAATTGAATAAACTGCCACCAAAAAGGTAGAAAACGGCCAACAATGCAACCACGCCTCCTCCACCGTACATCAAGATTTTCTTTTTGAATTCATCGGTTAGAGATTCATCCTTCATGAAAACATAAAGGGTCAAAATGGCCAACAATGGCATGGTGAATTCCGCCATGACAAGCATGGAAGAAACCGCTCGGAATTTATCATAGAAAGGAAAATAATCCACAAACAAATCGGTCAGGAACTGAAAGTTTTTTCCCCAAGCAAGCACAATGCTCAACACGGTCGCTCCCAATAACCACCATTTGTATTTGGCCCATTTGTTTCGAACCAAGAACAGCCCCAAAAAGAAAAGAAAAACCACCACTGCGCCTTGGTAAGCAGGCCCCGAAGTTCCGGGCTGTTCGCCCCAATAAGTAGAAACCGGGCTGGACGCGAGGTAATCAAATGCTTGGGCATTGAACTCATTGTTCATGTCCAACAAATATTGTTGCTTTTGGATTTCCGCAATATAATTCTTCAAATTTCCTTCTTCCGGCTGGCTCGCTCCACCCATGAAATTCGGAATGAATAGGTTAAAAGTTTCCAGTTTTCCGTAGCTCCAATGCGTGATGTAATCGTGTTGCAGTCCCGAATTTTTATCGGTCAGCAAAGTCATTTCTGACTTTCCGCGAATGGTTTCCTGACTGTATTCATAGGTAGTCAGCAATCGGGTAAAATTCAATCCTAAACCGATTAAACAGGCACCCACCAATAATCCTGTCGCGATTGCAAAAGGTTTGATTTCTTTTAATTTAACGGCATCAATTAATTCGACAATGAAAAAGACCAACATCACCAGAAAAAGATAAAACGTCATCTGCGGATGGTTTGCAGAGAGTTCCAACCCCATGAACAAGGCGGTCATCAAAAAGCCCAAAATGTATTTCTGCCGGTAAAGCAAAATAATTCCGGCTACCAAAGGCGCAAAGTAGGCGACCGCATGGACTTTGGCATTGTGGCCGGCCGCGATTATGATGAAAAAATAAGCGCAGAGCGCGAAAAAAACGGAACCGGTCAGGGCGTATTTCCAGTTGCTTTTAAACAAAACCATCCCCAAAATGAAAAACCCAGTAAATAGCAGGAATATATAATCGGCCGGGCGCGGTAAAAACCGGAGGGTATGGTCAATTTTTTTAATCAAATCATAATCATATTGTGCACCGGTTTGGTAAGTCGGCATACCGCCAAACATCGCATTGGACCAATAAACATGTTCCCCCGTAATTTCTTCGAATTTTTTCATTTCCTCTGCGCTTCCTTTGTAATTGACAATGTCGGGTTGGATAACCGCATGGTCAGAAAGCACGGGAGCGCAGTAAATAACCGCGAGGACTGCAAAAAATAGGATTGAAATGGCGCTGAAAATGAGGTTTTTATTTTTCATTTTTTTCTTTCGGTTCTTCGATGATTTCATAATCTACCGATTCGGCTTCGATGGTAAATTTTGGCTTTTCCAAACTTTCCATTCCGGTATGGGACTGGGTTCTTTGCCGATCGGATGTTTGGGACTGATTGAATCCTTGGGGATTTTTTTTAGGCGTAAAGAAAATGCGGATTACAAACCTGATAACCAAGTATGCAACCAATGAATAGAGTACGAATTTGAGTAATGACATAATTAATTAACCGTTGTTTTTGTGGTGGAAGTTTGGGTCATGGTTTGTTTTTGGCCTTGGCCTTCCATGGTTTGTTTGACCGTTTCGGTTTTGGTCAGATTTACTTTTTTTATCCAGCCGGAAGCCAAATCCAAATCAATCGTTCCGTTTAAAGTGGCATTGTTGGACAATGAAAGCGTCACCCCTTCTTGGGTTTCTTTGCCGTTAACATTTTGAATGCCGTTTACGGCAATGGTCGCCGTATTTCCATTGATGGATTTGAAGGTCCTTGTCACTTTATTGGTTCCCTTAATCGGGCCTTCGCTGATGTTTTGGGAATCTTCCCACTCATCCCCGATTTTCATGGATTTGTCGGGAAAAATATTCAAGATTTCCTCAAACTGCATTTTGATAAACTCTGAATTCAAGGTTCCTTTCAAAAGCTCTCCCAACAATTTCTGTTCTTCCGCTGAAAAATCGTTTTTTAATTTTGATTGAACAGTTGAAGTGACTTTATCCAATCCATTTACTTTCAAAACTTTTCCTTTATTATCAATTTCTATTTGGTAGGTTTCGCCCGTAAGGGCTTTGTAAATTTTCCAGTTTTGGGCTATGTCTTTGTCTTTGGGCTGTGGAGAATTGGTGTTATAGGACAAATTCTCACCTTCCGGTGAATTGAAATCTTCGCTGAAAGATTTGAATGTTGCTTTGATTTTAAACGAATTAGGGGTAACATCTTCTACAAAGTAAGCCATTTCCGTTGTCCGGGAGTTGGTCAGTTTTTGGGTTTGCCGGCCGTCGCTCATGCTTTGTACCATATTCACTTTTAATAAAAAAGGATAGGTTTCGCCCTTTTTTAAATTGTATCGAAATGTATAGCTTCCGTCATCTGTTTTTTGTAAAGAAAGATCTTGGGGCACATCCGTTAAAATGGTATCATTTTGCAAGAGGCTGTCCTTTTCTGAAATAATTGAATTCTCTCCGTTTCCATTGATTCGGGCTTGGTTTTCTTCTTTTTTACAACTTGTGAAAAGGCTGAATGTAACCAGAACGATCAGTATTTTTTTCATTCAATTTTAAATTTGCGGCAAGTTAATTATAAATTCAGAGACTGTTTTTAAAACAATGGGTTTTTCTACAAATTGTTCAGCCCAAATTATTTTGAATCGGATTGTTTTTTTTTGCGGAAAATTCAATTCCCTTATTAAGGATATAAAGATTTTGTTACTTTTGTTTGTCTCGAGGACAAAATGAAAAACACAACACATGAGTATATTTACTAGAAAACCTATGGCCCTGCTGCTGAACGAAGCCAATGAAAGCGGGGAACACACGCTGAAAAAAACTTTGGGCACTTGGGGATTGGTCTCACTGGGAATCGGCGCAATTATCGGTGCGGGCCTATTTTCCATTACCGGCATGGCCGCTGCCGATTATGCCGGGCCATCCATTGTCATTTCATTTATCATTGCTGCTTTGGGCTGTGCTTTGGCGGGACTGTGCTATGCTGAATTCGCTTCGATGATTCCGGTGGCGGGAAGCGCCTATACTTATTCCTATGCAACCATGGGGGAATTTGTCGCATGGATCATCGGTTGGGATTTGGTGCTGGAATATGCGGTTGGTGCGGCTACGGTAGCCTCAAGTTGGTCAGGATATCTCGATAAATTCCTCAAAACCATGGGAATGTCTTTCCCTTCTGAATTGTTGATGACTCCTTTTGATTCCATGACTTTGGAAACGGGAGAAGTAATCACCGGAGTTATGAACCTTCCGGCGGTATTCATCGTCACCATCATGTCCTTAGTTTTGATTCGCGGAACACGCGGTTCCTCTTTTGTTAATACGATTATCGTCATCATGAAAGTTGCCATTGTTTTGATATTCATAGCGGTTGGATTTCAATACATAAGACCCGAAAACCACGTTCCTTTCATACCGGAAAATACCGGAAAATTTGGTGAATTCGGTTTTTCTGGAATCATTCGGGCGGCAGCCGTCGTCTTTTTTGCCTATATCGGATTCGATGCGGTAAGTACCGCTGCGCAGGAAACCAAAAACCCAAAAAAGTCAATGCCCCTTGGGATTTTAGGCTCGCTGTTGATTTGTACCGTTTTATATATTCTGTTTGCATTTGTAATGACCGGCGTAGCGAATTACAAAGCTTATGGTGCCGACCCCACCAATAAACTGGCTCCCGTTGCGATTGCCATCAGTAACATGGGCGATATGGGTCCCGATGGTGTGGTTCACGCAGCATATCCTTGGCTGAATACTTCCATTGTGCTGGCCATTCTGTTGGGTTATGCTTCTGTAATCTTAGTGTTACTCATGGGACAAAGCCGTGTGTTTTATTCGATGAGTCGAGACGGTTTGGTTCCACGGATTTTTTCTTCCATTCATCCGAAATTTCAAACCCCACATAAATCCAATCTTTTTTTCCTCCTGTTTGTGAGCTTTTTCGCTGCCTTCGTACCGGGGCGTGTGGTGGGGGAAATGACCAGTATAGGTACTTTGTTTGCATTTATTTTGGTTTGTATTGGCGTATTGGTTTTGAGAAAAACCATGCCGGATGCGCCACGTGCTTTCCGTACTCCCTTCGTGCCTTTAGTTCCTGTTTTAGGAATTTTGGTGTGTTTCTTTATGATGGCATTTTTACCGTTAGATACTTGGATGCGTCTGATTTTATGGATGATTGTAGGTCTGGATGTTTATTTGTTTTATGGTTTAAAGAACAGCCATCTTACCAGTAACCAAGAAGGGATTATGAAGAATGCCAATAAAGTAGTCGGTATCTCGGGGCTGGTTCTTGCCGTAGTTTTGATAATTGTAGCAATTGCCCATCACCGTATTTCTGAAGTAAATCCGGAAACCGGCCAGATTAACGATGCCGCATTATACTATTTCTCTCTGATATTCGGGGCTTTGCATATCATCCTCTATTTGGTAAAAACCATAAAGGGATACAATGCCCAGTCCGCATAAATCCTTCAACTGAAATGATACAAGGCAATCTGTTGATTGCCTTTTTTCTTTTAAATATTTCAATCATGAAGATTTTTCTCATCAGTTTTATACTTTTAATTCTTCCTAATTGGCTAATCGCTCAAAATTCTGAATTCGTAGAAGATTCAGGCACTACCAAAATCATTTTGGTTCGCCATGCGGAAAAAGAAAACGACGGTTCCAAAGACCCTTCTTTGTCAGCCGAAGGCCAAAAGCGTGCGGAAAAACTGAATGAATTTTTGTCCGACACTAAAATTGACGGTCTGTACGCGACACCCTACAAAAGAACCCTGGAAACCTTGAAAGTCATTTCTGAAAATCAAGAGCTTAAAATTCAGGATTATAATCCGTCCGACACATCATTTTGCGAATCATTACTGGAAAAAGAACAAGGAAAAACGGTTGTCATTGCCGGACATTCCAACACGGTTCCCTTTCTGGTAAATTGTTTAATCCAATCAGAAACCTATTCCCAACTTCCGGAATCCGAATTCGGAAAAATCTGGATTTTGATTTTTCAAAATGGAATATTGATTGATTGCAGCGTATATAATTACTAAACAAAAAGCCGCTTCCTGGGAAACGGCTTTCACATCATTCTTTAAAAATTTAATTTTTCAATCCGCTTTGCTCAACCTTCAATCCTCTTTTCTTTAAAAGAGGTTCAATGCTCGGTTCTGCCCCACGGAATCTTTTGTAGAGTTCCATTGCGTCTTCGGTATTTCCTTTTTCAAGGATGTTTTTTCTAAAAGATTGAGCTTTTTCCTGATTGAACAAAGAAGTGGATTTAAATGCATCATAAGCGTCGGTATCCAATACGCCCGACCAAATGTAGCTGTAATATCCGGCCGAATATCCACCCGCAAAAATATGCTGGAAATAGGTGCTTCTGTATCGCGGAATAATGGATGAAATCAATTCGATTTTCTGCATGGATTCTTTTTCGAAATCGGATACACTCTTGGTAATATTCCCGGATTGACTATGGAAATCGAGATCCAGCAAAGACGCTGCTAAGTATTCGGTCGTAGCGAATCCCTGATCAAAAGTCCCGCTGTTTTCCAGTTTTTGAATCAAAGCGTCCGGAATTAATTCTCCGGTTTCATAGTGTTTTGCGTACATCTTCAAAACTTCCGGATCGGCAGCCCAGTTTTCCATAATCTGAGAA
>JAEZDQ010000164.1 GCA_023433225.1 Bacteroidota bacterium
ATTTTCATGGCACTGGTAATCTGCATGGTAGAACCCACCGATGTAATCCTGCTTCGTATTTCTTTTAAGTTTGCCATTTCTATTCTTTAGTCAAGAATTGAATTATATTATTTTGCGTATTGGGTAACGCTGTCGGTAATAATCGATTTCAATTGGTCCGCAATCGCATCGTCGTATTTTCCGTTCCTTAATTGAACCAATAAATCCGCATGTTTATTTCTCAGAAGGGACAAGAAATTTTCTTGCCATTCTTTTACTTTTGCTACGGGGACATTTCTCAACAAGCCGTTTGTTCCTGCGTAAATAATCGCAACCTGCTCTTCAACCGGAAGGGGTGAGTTCACGTTTTGCTTCAAAATCTCCACGTTTCTTTCTCCTTTCCCGATTACAGCCATCGTAGCCGCATCCAAATCGGAACCGAACTTCGCAAAAGCTTCCAATTCACGGTATTGTGCTTGGTCTAATTTCAAGGTTCCGGAAACTTTTTTCATCGATTTGATTTGTGCATTTCCTCCAACACGGGAAACGGAAATACCCACGTTGATAGCCGGACGGATACCCGAGTTGAATAAGTCGGATTCCAAGAAAATCTGGCCATCGGTAATGGAAATTACGTTGGTTGGAATATAAGCGGAAACGTCTCCGGCCTGTGTTTCAATGATGGGTAGCGCAGTCAAAGACCCTCCACCTTTTACTTTCCCTTTCAAAGATTCCGGTAAATCGTTCATTTCAGAGGCGACTTTGTCGTCTCCGATGATTTTCGCGGCACGTTCCAGCAAACGGGAGTGCAGGTAGAAAACGTCACCCGGATAAGCTTCACGTCCCGGCGGACGACGAAGCAACAAAGATACTTCACGGTAAGCAACGGCTTGTTTAGACAAATCATCATAAACAATCAATGCAGGGCGGCCTGTATCACGGAAATATTCTCCGATCGCAGCACCTGCCATGGGTGCATAAACTTGCATCGGAGCAGGGTCAGAAGCATTTGCTGCAACGATAACGGTATATTGATCGGCACCATGCGCTGCCAAAGTATTCATGATTTGTGCAACGGTAGAACCTTTCTGACCCACTGCGACATAGATACAAAATACGGGTTCTCCTCGGTCGTAAAATTCTTTTTGGTTCAAAATGGCATCCAAAGCTACCGATGTTTTTCCGGTCTGACGGTCACCGATGATCAATTCACGCTGGCCTCTTCCGATTGGAATCATAGAGTCGATTGAAACGATACCGGTTTGCAATGGTTCACTTACAGGTTGCCTGTAAATCACCCCGGGGGCTTTGCGTTCAATCGGCATTTCGAAGAGCTCACCTTCCAAGGGGCCTTTCCCGTCAATCGGGTTTCCGAGCATATCTACCACACGGCCCAACATTCCTTCTCCTACACGGATAGATGTAATACGGTTGGTTCTCTTTACGGTATCTCCTTCTTTGATTTCTTTGGACGGACCTAAAAGTACTACACCCACGTTGTCTTCTTCGAGGTTCAGTACCATTCCTTCCAATCCATTGGAAAATTCCACCAATTCACCGTATTGAACATTGTCTAATCCGTAAACACGGGCAATACCGTCTCCAACACTCAGTACTGTTCCTATTTCAGACAATTCCACATTGACATTGAAGTTGGAAAGTTGTTGTTTTAATATCGCTGAAACTTCAGCCGGTTTTATTTCTGCCATTTTACTTTTGTTTAACGTTTAAATTATCAAGTTTTGAAGAACCTTGCAACTTTATTTAATTTTAGTTCCTTTTAAAATTTAGGAACGTAATCGTTTATATCGAATTCTTTTTTCAATCGGTTCAATTTGCTTCTGATGCTGCTGTCCACCTGTTTGTCGCCTACTCGCAAGATGAACCCGCCGATTAAATCCGAATCTATTTTATTGTCAATCTCGTAGGTATAATCCGCACCCATCTGGGTTTTGGCCTCCTGAACGATTTCCTGAACCATCGCGTCGTCCAACTGCACGGCAGAAGTAACTTCCGCGATGTGGACTTTGTTCAATTTATTGAACAGAGCCGTGTATTCTTGGGCAATTTCTTTTAAATTCCCTTCTCTTCTTTGATTGATTACCAATTGAATGAAGTGTTGGGTGGTAGGCGAAAAATCTTTAAAAATCTCTTTGGCAATCAGGTTTTTCCTTTTTGAGTCCAATACAGGGGAGTTTAAGAATTGAGCCAATTCGCGGTTGGATTGAACGGCTGATTTCAATTCTTTCATTTCGCGATGGATTACTTCCGAATTACCGGTTTCCAATGAGAAATCGAGCAAGCCCTTGGCGTATCTTTTCGCTGCGCGGAATCCTGCCATTTTAGTTCAATTTGGTTTCGTTAATCATTTCTTTGACCAAAGTTTCTTGCGCTGATTTGTCGCTCAGTTCCTTTTTGAGTACTTTTTCGGCCACGTCGATTGAAAGTTGTGCAATTTGGTTCTTCAAATCGGTCATCGCCGCCGCTTTTTCGTTTTGAATAGCAGCTTTCGCGCTTTCAACCAATCGGTTTGCTTCAACTTGTGCAGTTTCTTTCGCTTTGGAAACGATGCCGTCACGCATTTCCCTGGCCTCTTTCAAAATCGCGTCACGTTCGATTTTGGCTTCCTTTAGAATCTTATCGTTCTCAGATTTCAACTGAGACATTTCTTCGCGTGCTTTTTTTGCTTCGTTCAAAGCATTTTCGATTGATTTTTCTCTTTCGTTTACGGCACCCAGAATCGGTTTCCATGCAAATTTCCTGAGTAAAAACAGGAACAGCAAAAACAAAAGCATCTGCCAGAAAAACAATCCAAATGAAAAATCGCCAAATAATTTCTCCATTATATTTTAATTTATCTTTTACTAAATATCCTTCGACAAGCTCAGGATGACATTTGTTTAATTTTTAAAAAACCCACTGCAACCAACCGTTGTTCAATGGGTTTTTTGTTCTTATCCTTCAGTTACTGCAAACAATGCAGCAAATCCGATACCTTCAATCAACGCCGCTGCAATCAACATCGCTGTTTGAATTTTCCCGTAAGCTTCAGGCTGACGTGCAATACCTTCCATTGCTCCTTTACCGATCAAACCGATTCCGATTCCGGCTCCGATTACCGCTAAACCTGCCCCTACAATTCTTGGAATTTCCATAAATATATATTTAAATAATTAAACAATTTCTAATTAATGTGCTTCTTCTGTGTCGTGGTGTTCCTCCACCGCGAAACCGAAATACAATGCCGATAACATGGTAAAAATATAAGCTTGCAACAGAGCTACAAAGAATTCAATCAGGAAAATCGCAAAGGACAATCCGAATGAAAGTGTCCCGCCATACCATGTTTTGAATAGGAAAATCATTCCGATCAAACTCATCATTACAATGTGACCTGCCGTGATATTGGCAAAAAGTCGGATCATGAGTGAAAACGGTTTGATGAAAATTCCTAAAATTTCAATTGGAATTAATAAAATGTACAAAGGAATTTTGGCATACCAAGGCATTGTACTTCCCAAAGGGTTGAAGATATGCGACCAGTAGGTTTTCTTTCCGGAAACAGTTGTAATGATAAACGTTATCAAAGCCAAAGCTGCTGTAACGGTGATATTTCCGGTAACGTTTGCGGCCAGTGGCGAAATCCCCAAGATGTTCAGGATCCAGATGAAGAAGAAAATCGTCAATAGGAAACTCATGAATCTTTGGTAATGTTTTTCACCGATGTTTGGAATCGCAATGTCGTCTTTTACATATAAAATAATCGGCTCCAGGAATCGAGCCAATCCAGACGGAACCAATGATTTCCTGTATCTTTTTGCCATCCCGCCGAATAACAGCAACATGATCAGTCCGGTCAAAATGATGTTGGCTACGTTTTTAGTGATTGAAAGATCCAGTGGTTTTTCGTTGGTCGGATGGTGCTTTTCGTCGTAGTTTATGATTCCCTGTGCATC
>JAEZDQ010000186.1 GCA_023433225.1 Bacteroidota bacterium
TTGAATTAGTGGAAGCAATCATTTTTCAACGAAGAACCGAAAAACCATTGACCAGTATTTCCTTTAAGCCGGAAGAAATGGAAACCATTGTAGGCCTGACCGGAGGGCCGATAGACATGATAAAAACCCTTCCGTCCGTGAATTCAAACACCGAACTCAGTTCCCAATACATGGTTCGCGGAGGGAATTACGATGAAAATTTAATTTACGTAAACGGAATCGAGGTTTATAAACCCCAATTGATCCGTTCGGGCGAACAGGAAGGTTTGGGCTTTGTAAATCCCTATATGACCGAAGCAGTAAATTTTTCTGCAGGCGGATGGGAAGCCAAATATGGCGACAAAATGTCGAGTGTGCTGGACATCATTTACAAAAGGCCTAAAAAATTCGAAGCCTCATTGGAAGCCAGTTTAATGGGCGGTGCCCTCACCGTGGGCGGTGGCTCCAAAAACAATAAATTTTCTGCCATCGTCGGGGCGCGTTACCAAAACCGAAATTTGGTTTTAAACACCCTTGACGGCGAAAGTGATTTCAATCCGGTTTATTATGATTTACAGGCTAATTTGAACTATAAACTCAATTCAAAATGGGAACTCAATTTCCTGGGAACCATTACACAAAGTGAATTTGACCTGGTGCCTAAAAACCGCGAAACCAAATTCGGAACTTTGGATAATCCGATGAGTTTGACCGTATTTTATGAAGGGAACGAAGAAGATAAATTTGGCACGGAAACCGTTTCGCTTTCCCTGCGCCATAAGCCGAACCAAAGAATGGATTTAATTCTGGATGCGTTCGGATTTCATTCCAAAGAACAGGAATATTTTGACATCTACGGTGCTTACCGGATTAACGAACTCGATGGGGAGGGCGGATATACAGCGACTTACGACATCGGAAGCCAGATTGATCATGCAAGAAATAACTTTGACGTTTTGGTTGCCGGAATCCAGCACAGAGGGCGGTATCAGTTCAACGTCAACAACGATGTCGAATGGGGGCTGAAATACCAGCAGGAAGACATCCGCGATTTGTTGAACGAATGGCAATACTTGGATTCAACGGGGTATTCTTTGCCTAACAATTTCATTCCGGGGCAGTCAGACCCAAGTAATTTAACCCTGAATAATTATGTGAATGCCAAAAATGAACTTACTTCCAACCGTTTTTCGGCTTATGGGCAATACACCAAAAAGTTCATGTGGGGAACTTCCAAAGTAATGGTCAACGGCGGCGTTCGTGCTACGTACTGGGATTACAATGAAGAATTGAACATCAGTCCGAGGGCACAAATCGCCATCAAACCGGAATGGGAAATGGATATGCTTTTCCGCTTCGCAACCGGAGTTTATTATCAACCGCCATTCTACAGAGAAATCAGGAATCTTTCCGGCCAATTGGTTGAAGATGTGAAATCCCAGCAATCCATTCATTTTATATTGGGTAATGATTATGAATTCGAATGGATGAACCGTCCGTTTAAATTAACCACAGAAGCTTACTACAAAATTTTCAACGACATCAATCCCTATTTTGTGGACAATGTCCGGATTCGCTATACGGCAGATAACAATGCCGAAGGTTATGCGTACGGAGCCGATTTGCGTCTTTTTGGAGAATTTGTCCCCGGTGTGGACTCTTGGCTGAGTTTGTCTTATTCCAGGGCTTATCAGAACATCGATGGTCGTGGTGACATCCCGATGCCGACCGACCCTCGGTTCAAGGCTTCTATATTCTTCCAAGATTATATGCCGATGTGGCCTTCGTTCAAAGTCAATGTCAATCTGGTTTATGCCTCGGGATTACCCAACGGCGCGCCTCCTTTTACCGATCCGTATGAATTTCAGAATTACCTGACCGATTACAAACGTGTGGACATTGGATTCATGAAAGAATTCATCAATCAGGGTGATTTGAAAAAATCCGGGAATTTCTGGGGTAAATTCAAGGAATTGTCTGTGGGCGTGGATCTTTTCAACATCTTCGACATCCGGAATGAAATCAGCAATACTTGGGTACGCGATGTAAACACTTCGCAAATTTATGGAGTGCCCAATCGTTTGACAGGAAGGTTCATCAATGCGAAACTGCGGATGAAATTCTAAACTTGAAATAAATAAGGTTCAAATATTTGCCGAAAAAGATTTAAAATCTTACGGATATTTGAGCAGAGATTTTTATTTTTATTAAAATTTAAATCTCGTTCGGCTGTTGAAGTCAATTCGATAGCCAACTTATTTAAACCCATACCTAAACCCTATGTACAAGTCAACCTTCTGTATAATAAAATTCCTGTTGATAGCCATGAGTTGCTTCTTGGCGACTTCCGTGCTTTCGCAACCGACTCCGGAAGAAGATAAACAACGGTTCGCAATACTCGAGAAAAAACCAAATCCGACGAAAGAAGAGTTTACCGAAATGCTTCACATCAGTGACCGGACACAAAATTACGATTTAGATTTGGCCATCGCTTACCTGAACCGCGCCCGAAAGCAATTTGAAAAACATAAAAATTATTTCTTCCTCACCGAATACGCCGAAAAAATCAGCCTCGCCTACCTTTTCAAAGGGGAACCTCTGAAAGGGAAAAAGATTGTGGATGAGATTGTTGAAAAACACCAAGACCAATTCAGCTCCCAAGATTTCGTGAAAGTCCAGCTATTGAATGTCCGCTTTCTGGAACACATGGAGCGGAATGAAGAAGCTCTTGCGTTGATAAATGAAGTGCTACCCAAAGCAGAACATCCGCTGTTCAAGGCCACATTACATTCTTTCCGGGGTGGAATTTACATGGATCAGGGAGCGTACGACAAAGCCGCAAAAGAATATTACAACGCGCTGAGAATATATAAGGAGATAAACAGTAAAATCAATATAATTACCACATACAACCGGCTAGGCCTGCTGAATTACACGATTAAAAATTATCCCAAAGCATTGAAATACTACAAGCTGGGAATGGCTCTCGCTAATGAAATAAACAGCCACAGGGAACTTTCGGCTTTATACATCAACATCGGAAACCTCTACCAAGAAATAGATTCCCTCGACCAGGCACTGGCTTTTTATGACAAGAATATCAAACTGGTAGAAAAAACCCAGAACATGATGGACCTCGCCCGGAATTACCTGAATCGTGGAAATGTCCTGCTCAAACAAAAGAAATACGCACAAGCATTGGAAAATTACCGGAAATCATTGGACATCTGTGAGGAACACGGTATCGATGTCGGCAAAATGCACAACTACAACAGTTTAGGCCAATTCCATACAGAGGTAAGAGATTACAAAAGTGCAATTTCCGCTTACGACAGCGCACTCTATTATGCCAAATTCACCCAGACCAGGGACATCGAAATGAGTATTTACCATAATTTATCCGACACTTACCAGCTAATGGGCAATTACCAAAAGGCCTATGGATATTATGAAAAATTCCATGAAGTAGAAAGAGAATTAATGAATGAAGAAAAGCAGAAAACCTTATCCGAACTTGAAATCAAATACGAAACCGAACTGAAAGACCAGAAAATCAGCAAAATAAATGAAACGCTGGCCACCAAAAAAGCAGAAAACCGGATGCTCATCGTCGGTGCGGCAGCACTTCTGTTGATTACGGTTTTGGTGATTTTTTTTCTATTTTACCGCAACCGCACACTCAAACAATTGTATGAAAGGAACATCGAAGTAATGAAAAGTTTACAATTCATCACTTCAGAAATAAATACACCCAAACAAACGGATGAAGTTGCCAATGAAAACGAGAACGAAACCAATCTCAAAAAGATTTTTGACCGGCTTTTGTTAGCATTTGAAAACGATAAAATCTATACGAACCCTACGCTTTCCTTGTCTGAAACCGCTGATAAAGTAAAAAGCAACGACAAATATGTATCCGCGGCCATTTCAGAATACGCCAATATGAATTACAGCAATTTCATCAATTATTACCGGATTAATGAAGCCAAACGCCTCATTTATGAAAACGGTCCTTTCAGCCTGAACGATGTGATGTACGCTTGCGGCTTCAATTCCCGGACAACTTTCTACAATGCTTTCAAAAAACACACCGGCATGTCGCCAAGACAATTCAAGGAAATAGGAAGCACAAGTTTGGCTTAAATCTTAAAATAAGTCACGCATCTTTTTTTAGGAAAAACCCCAAATAACCTACCACATACTTACCACAACCCGCCCTAAACCCCCTATTTTCGGTAAATCGGAACAAATTTTCCTGAAATCGGAACATTTAATTTTTGGAGGGAACATGATTAATATCGCATTTTTGGAACATCAAAATCACGATAGAGGATGATAGAGGTTTCAATAATAATGCATAAATTTAATATCAAAATATTCTCAATTGCTTAGGGGTTTTTCAATATTTAAACACTGAACGAAATATAGAATGACTTTTTCACTAACTACACTGAGCAATTGCGCCTAAACCCTTGAATAGAGCCGCGGATTCAACTACCGCGGTTTTTTTTATAACTTGCAATGAAAACCGGGCTCCACATTTTTATTTTCCCCTTTCTGATAAACCGTATACGAAAATCCGGGATGAATCGAGTACGCCCCGATTTCCCCGTTCTTATTGACCGCAATGTACCCGACTTGGAAATCCCTTCTGTTCGGCTGCTTCCGAATAATCCTTCTCACAGCTTCTTCACAAGCCTCTTGGGGTGATTTCCCCTGACGCATCATTTCCACAATCAAAAAACTCCCTACGGTTTTCAATACTTCCTCGCCTACACCGGTAGCTGTGGCCGCACCGACTTCGTTGTCCACAAACAATCCCGCACCAATGATGGGCGAATCCCCCACCCGTCCATGCATCTTGTAAGCCAATCCGCTTGTGGTGCATCCTCCGGAAAGATTCCCTCTTTTATCAATGGCCAACATCCCGATGGTATCGTGGTTTTCGATATTGATAATGGGTTGGTATTCCGAATGGACTTTCCATTCCTCCCAAGCTTTCTTTGTTTCTTCGGTCAATAAATTTTCTCGTTTGAATCCTTGGGACACGGCAAATTCCTCCGCTCCCTTCCCCGCAAGCAACACATGGGGCGTTTCCTCCATGACTTTCCGCGCGACCGAAACCGCATTTACAATATTTTGCATAAAAACCACCGAACCATAATTCCCTTGCCCGTCCATGATGCAGGCATCCAGCGTCACATGGCCGTCGCGGTCGGGCAGGCCGCCATAACCGACCGAAGAATTGGCCGGGTCTTCTTCCTCCACATTGCAGCCTTTTTCAACCGCATCCAATACGGAGCCTCCTTTTTCCAAAATTTCCCATGCTCTTTTCGTTGCGTTCTTCACGTTCCAGGTAGCAATCACCATCGGATGATTTTCGGAATCGAATGGGAAATGTTCATTTTCCAACGGCAACCCGTTCGCCAGTGCCGAAGCCCCTACCGAAAGCCCTAAGCCCGAAAGAGCCGTGTTTTGAATAAATTTTCTGCGGTTCATTTTTAATAATTTGGTGGATGATAATCGTTTTCTGATTTCGAAGTTTAAAGTTACACTTTTATCCCAACCTGAAACCTGAAACACGCCCCCTCTGCCAAACTGTCACAACCCAATCGGTTGGCAATGTTTTTGACTATTGAATCCTGAAAAAAATTCAATCGAAATGCCAGAGCAAAATTTAAATGAAGAATTGAATCCGGAAACCGTTGAAAACCAAAATTTAGATGAACAACAAAATGAAACTCCGGAAATTGAAAAATCCGAAACCGAAGTTTTAAAAGAAGAACTCCAAAAAGAAAAAGAGCAGTACCTGCGCTTATTTGCGGAATTTGACAATTTCAAAAAGAGGACTTCCAAAGAGCGTTTTGAAATATTCAAAACCGCCAATTCAGAAGTCATCACAGCACTCCTGCCCGTTTTGGACGATTTTGAACGGGGGCTCAAAGAGATTGGAAAATCGGAAGAAGATGAACTCTTCAAAGGCGTTCAACTCATCCAAACCAAATTAATTGAAACCTTAAGAGCAAAAGGTTTGAAAGCAGTCGAAACCAGTCCGGGCGAAGATTTTGACACCGACAAGCACGAGGCCATTACCCAAATCCCTGCCCCATCCGAAGATTTAAAAGGAAAAATCGTGGACGTGGTGGAAACCGGCTATATGCTCAACGATAAAATCATACGTTACGCAAAAGTGGTAACCGGCTTATAAAAAACATCTTATGTCCAAAAGAGATTATTACGAAATACTGGGAATATCCAAATCTGCTAATCCGGAGGAAATCAAAAAAGCCTACCGGAAAATGGCATTGAAGTACCACCCCGATAAAAATCCCGGCGACAAACAGGCCGAAGAAAAATTCAAAGAAGCCGCAGAAGCTTATGAGGTTTTGAGCGACCCTGAAAAGAAACAACGCTATGACCAGTATGGCCATGCTGGAGTTGGCGGTGCTGCCGGAGGCGGTTTTGGTGGATTCAGCGGTGGCGGCATGAACATGGAAGACATATTCTCTCAGTTCGGTGATATTTTCGGGGGACATTTTGGGGGAGGATTCGGGCAACAACAAAGAGGCCCGCGCCGCATGAAAGGTTCCGATTTGCGCATCCGCGTCAAGCTCAATCTCGAAGAAATGATGAACGGAACCACCAAAAAAGTAAAAGTAAGACGCTTCAAACAAGCAGCTGGTGTGACTTTCAAAACCTGCCCCACCTGTAAAGGTTCCGGTTACCAGACCCGTGTCACCAATACTTTCCTGGGCCAGATGCAAACTTCCGTTGCTTGCGGAAGCTGTCAGGGAATCGGGAAAGTGGCAGACCACATTCCGGCCGGAGCCAACAACCAAGGATTAACCAAAATCGAAGAAACGGTGGACATTAAAATCCCCGCCGGAGTGCGAGAAGGAATCCAACTTCAAGTATCGGGCAAAGGAAACGATGCCCCTTTTGACGGGGTTCCCGGAGATTTGCTCGTTGTCATCGATGAAGAGGTTCACAACGAATTGAAACGCGACGGAAACAATTTACACTATGACCTTTATATATCCTTCCCGGAAGCAGTCCTCGGTGCTTCCAAGGAAATCCCGGCCATCAACGGCAAAGTCCGGGTAAAAGTCGAAAAAGGAACCCAATCCGGGAAAGTACTCCGCCTGAAAGGCCAGGGCCTGCCCAGCCTCAATAGCTATGGCAACGGAGACCTGTTCATCCACATCAACGTTTGGACACCCGATAAATTAAACAAAGAACAGGAAGCATTCTTTGAAAAAATGAAAAACGACGAGAACTTCTCTCCACATCCCACCAAAAACGACAAATCCTTCTTTGACCGCGTCAAAGAAATGTTCTAAAGAAAATTTGAACCCATAAACAGAACCCTGAACTTTTCAGGGTTTTCTTTTTTCAATCCTATCCTTTACCTATTTTTACAAAAATTTCATGGAATGAGCAAAATCGATTGGAAAACCATCAAAACATACGAAGACATCACCTTCAAAAAAGCGGACGGCGTCGCACGCATCGCATTCAACCGTCCCGAAGTCCGCAATGCATTCCGTCCCAAAACCGTTTTTGAACTCCTGGACGCCTTCCAAATCGCAGAAGAAGACCGCAGCATCGGCGTGATTCTGCTTACCGGCGAAGGCCCTTCGCCCAAAGACGGCGGCTGGGCATTTTGTTCCGGCGGAGACCAGCGCGTAAGAGGGAAATTCGGTTATGAAGGAGCCGACAAAGTAGGACGGCTCAATATCCTCGAAGTCCAACGCCTCATCCGCTTTTCCACCAAAGTCGTCATCGCCGTGGTCAACGGCTGGGCGGTCGGCGGCGGCCATTCATTGCATGTGGTTTGCGACCTGACCATCGCTTCAGAGGAACACGCCATTTTCAAACAAACCGATGCCGATGTCGCCAGTTTCGACGGCGGATTCGGCTCCGCTTACCTCGCGCGACAGGTAGGCCAGAAGCGCGCCCGCGAAATTTTCTTCCTCGGCCTCAACTATTCCGCCCGGGAAGCCTACGAAATGGGCATGGCCAACGCCGTGGTGCCCCATGCAGAACTCGAACAATTCGCATTTGACTGGGGACAGGAAATCCTCACAAAATCGCCGACCGCCATCAAAATGCTCAAATTCGGATTCAACCTCATAGATGACGGACTCGTCGGCCAACAGATTTTTGCAGGCGAAACCACCCGACTCGCCTACGGAACCGACGAAGCCGAAGAAGGCCGAAACGCATTCCTCGAAAAAAGAAAACGCGATTTTGACAGGTTTAGGTAGAACCATCACGAACCGTAGAATTCTACAAAACATTTAAAAGGTGCTTCGACAAGCTCAGCATGACGAACGTTTTATATCTACCCTATGTCACCCCTGATCCTGTCGAAGGACCATCACCCTGATCCCGATAGTTATCGGGATGTCGAAGGGCAGTATCCTGAACTTACGTCATGCTGAGCTTGTCGAACCACGAACTACGAAGGGTCTTCTGGCTTCCCGAATTCCGTGTAATTTTTACTGAGTTTTGGTAAATCTTCCCATCTTTCCTCTATGAGGGCTTGCTTTTTCCTTCGGCTCCATCCTTTGATTTTTTTCTCAAACAACATAGCTTGGTTAAAGTCTTGAAAAATTTGATAGAATACGAGTTTAAACGGCCTTTCGTCGAATGTATAACAATCGGGGAATTTACCTGTTTCATGTTCAAGCAATCTTTGTCCTATGTTCGAAGTCATACCTGTGTAGTAACTATCGTCGTTACATTGCAATATGTAAACACAAAATTCTTTCATAATTATAAATGTAAGAAAAATTGTCCTTCGTGCCCCTCGACTGCTCCTCGATAAGCTCAGGGTGACGCAGGGTAGATATAAAAACGTTCGTCACCCTGAGCTTGTCGAAGGGCCGTTACCCTGATCCCTTCCCGATAGTTATGGGGATGTCGAAGCACAAGTACAACCCTTTCATTTAGGTTGTTTTGAGATATTTTTGGGTTGTAAACCTAAAAAATTAGGTTCTGGACCTAAAACTTTAGGTTATCAGACGTATAATTTTAGGTAAAAGACCTTAAAAATTAGGGTTTGGAATCTGATCTTCTCGTAAAGAGCTGCTTTAATTCGTCATCCTTGGTTCGATAAGCGGGATACAATGTTTTTAATATTTTAAATCTGAAATGGTTGCTGGATGATTTGGTATAGAAGAATAAAAAACCCACTATATTTGCAACCTAACTGATGAGCGATAATGGACGAAACCCCGCAAATTCCCTCCGTCTGGAAGAACAAAGAATTTATCGCTTTTATATTCCTGCGGTTTTCCCTCATTTTTGCACTTTTCATCCAAAGCACCTCCGTCGCATTCGAAATCTTCCGACTCACCCAAAAAGAAATTTACCTTGGCCTCATCGGCCTTTTTGAATTCGCGCCCATACTATTCACCGCCATTTACGCCGGGCAACTGGTGGACAAGCTCGACAAAAGGAAGGTCATCGTCTGGTGCATCGGCGCATTTATGGCCGCCTCCTTCATACTGATGCTCGCCAATTTTCCCGCCATCCGTGAAAAGCTGGGCATCAGCCTTTACCTTGCGGTTTGCTATTTTGCCTTTTTCATCCTCGGGCTGACCCGTGCCTTCAGCGGCCCTTCCGTATTTTCCCTATTGGCATTGGTCGTTCGCAAAGAAAATTACCATAAGGCCATTCCACTCAGTTCCTCCGCTTTCATGATCGGTTCCGTCTTAGGCCCCTTGGCCGGCGGAATCATCCTGGCCGGATTCGGCATCGAAGCCGCCCTGATTACCGCATTTGTCTTGATGTGCGTCTCCATGGCCATGATCCTTCGGATTTCCCCCAAACCCGTTCTTTCAGAAGGCCTCGGCACAGGAGAATCTTCCCTGCAACGCATCCGGGAGGGATTCAAATTCATATTGGCCACTCCTATTATATTGGCCGTCCTCACCCTCGATATGTTTGCCGTATTCTTTGGCGGAGCCGAATCCCTATTGCCCGCAGTGGTCGAAAAAGTCCTGAATGCCGGTTCCATCGAATTTGGTTGGCTCCGTTCCGCACACGGGATAGGTTCTTTGGTTATGATGTTTTTCCTGTCCTCATTACCCTTGTTAAAAAGCAGGGTCGGCCCCAAACTCCTGTACAGCGTAGCTTTGTTTGGCGTTTGCATTATCATTTTCGGGCTATCCAAAAACCTTTATTTATCCTTTTTTGTATTGATGTTAGGCGGAGCATTCGATGCCGTGTCCATGATCATCCGCCAAAGTATTTTACAATACAAAACCCCCGAACACCTCAAAGGCCGCGTTTCATCGGTCAACAGTATCTTCGTGAGCAGTTCCAATGAATTGGGTGCATTCGAAAGCGGCGTCGCGGCAAGCCTCATCGGTTTGGTCCCGGCCATTTTATTCGGCGGGACCATGACCATCATTTCCGTCATTGTAATTGCCATATCAATCAAAGCCATTCGCCGGGTGAAATTGGAGTAGGCAACCCTCCATTCTCGTTCCCGGATTGTTTTCCGATTAAATAAATCCGCTAAATTTGCTTTATGAAAAAATGGATTGGAGCCGCAAGGCTCAGGACGCTCCCCCTCTCCATCAGCGGAATCATCTTAGGTTCACTGATTGCCGTTTCCCAGGGCCACGGCAACTGGCTGGTGTTTGCATTGGCTTTCCTCACGACTTTATTCCTGCAGGTTTTGTCCAATTATGCAAACGATTACGGCGACGGCATCAAAGGAACGGATGCAGAACGCATCGGCGAAAAGCGCGCGGTGGCTTCCGGCGAGATTTCGGCCGGACAAATGAAAAATGCGGTCATCCTCTTTAGTATATTGTCGGTCGTGGCGGCCATCGCTTTGATTTTGGTTTCATTCGGCACAGAAAACCTCAGATGGGTTTTGTTCTTCCTCTTCCTGACGGTTGCCTGCCTTTGGGCAGCTATCCGCTACACCGTCGGTAAAAACGCTTACGGTTATGCCGGATTTGGCGACGTCTTCGTATTCTTGTTTTTTGGCATCGTATCGGTTTGGGGCAGTTATACCCTGTACCAACATGAAAGCTTTGAGCCAAGCATCCTGATTCCTGCCGCAGCCATCGGATTTCTGAGTACCGCCGTTTTGAACCTCAATAATATGCGCGACATCGAAACCGACCGCAAAGCCGGAAAATGGACTTTGCCCCTGCGCATGGGTTTCAAACAAGCCAAAATCTACCAGACCGCACTCCTGCTCTTTCCTTTCGGGTTGACTGCGGTTTACTTGGTGTTAATTGGCAAAACCGAGATATACCATTTCAGCTACCTCCTCTTAGCCATCCCTGCCCTACTCATATTGAAATCAATGTTTCGGGTAAAACAACCCGTCTTGTTGGATAAAGAATTAAAGAAAGTCGCTTTGCTGACCTTGGTTTTTTCCTTAATTTTAGGGATTAGTTTAAATTTTTAATTCAAATAAAATGAAAATAACTTACTACGGCCACGCTTCATTGGGAATTGAAACGAACGGAAAACACTTCATCGTAGACCCATTCATCACCGCCAACCCACTGGCCAAACACATAGACATCGACAGCTTGAAAGCCGATTATATTTTACTGACCCATGCGCACCAAGACCATGTGCTGGATGTGGAGGCCATTGCCGCACGTACCGGAGCCACCGTCATCTGCAATGCGGAAATGTCTTATTACTACGAAAAAAAAGGATTGAAGGTTGTGGGCATGAACACCGGCGGAAAGATGGAATTGGACGGAATCAAAATCAAATCGACCATCGCCTTTCATTCCAGTTCTTTTGCAGACGGAACCTATGGCGGAAACCCAAACGGCTACATCTTGGAATCGGATGACAAACGGATATACATTGCCGGCGATACAGCCTTGACCCGGGAAATGAAACTCATCCCGAAAACATTAGGCGATTTGGATTTAGCCATCTTTCCGATTGGCGATTATTTCACGATGGGAATCGAAGATGCCTGCACAGCCGCGGACTTTGTAAAGTGCGACAAGGTTTTGGGCTACCATTACGACACCTTCCCACCCATCAAAATTGACGCTTTAGAAGCGAAAAGTTATTTTTCGGTTCGGGAAAAAGAATTGATTCTATTGGCCATCGGCGAAGACATGGTGGTTTAATCTTACCTCCCCTGATGTGAATATCTCAATTAGGTAAATCTTATATTTTATCCGAAATTTGCCCTTCAACTACCTTTGAATTTTAATCAAGAAAGAAGAAATTATGCAACAATATCTGGATTTGGCCAAATATGTAATGGAGAACGGAATTAGGAAGGAAGACCGCACCGGAACGGGAACCAAAAGCGTTTTCGGATACCAGATGCGGTTCGATATGCAAGAGGGATTTCCATTAGTAACCACAAAAAAACTACACCTGAAATCGATTGTCCATGAATTGTTGTGGTTCCTGAACGGAGATACAAATGTAAAATATCTGCAAGATAACGGCGTGAAAATTTGGAACGAATGGGCCGATGAAAACGGGAATTTAGGGCCGGTTTACGGACATCAATGGCGGAGTTGGGGCAAACCAAACGGTGAAACCATCGATCAGATCAAAGAAGTGATCCATCAAATCAAAACCAATCCGGATTCTAGACGAATGATCGTTTCGGCCTGGAATGTAGGCGAACTGGATCAAATGGCTTTAGCGCCTTGTCATGCTTTTTTCCAGTTTTATGTGACCCCTCCCGACCTCCCCAAAGGGGAGGAGAAAGGTAAACTTTCACTTCAATTGTATCAACGAAGTGCCGATATCTTTTTGGGAGTACCGTTCAACATTGCTTCTTATGCGCTTTTATTGAAAATAATGGCGCAGGTTTGCGAATTAGAAGCAGGAGATTTCGTGCATACTTTTGGCGATGCGCATATTTATTCCAATCATTTTGAACAGATCAATCTGCAATTGTCCCGCGACCCGAAACCTCTTCCAACGATGAAAATCAACCCGGAAGTGAAAGATATTTTCGATTTTAAATTTGAAGACTTCACTTTGGAAAATTATGATTCGCATCCGCATATCAAAGGTGC
>JAEZDQ010000200.1 GCA_023433225.1 Bacteroidota bacterium
AACGAAGACGGGTCATTCTTTTACAAAAAACACAAGATTTACCTGTACAAGGAAGATTTTGGTAAGTTCCGGGAAATTTTAGACGAAATCACAGAATTTGTGGTGAAGGAAAAGGGGGAAGAAGTAATTTCCGAGCGGCACCAAAAGAATTTCGAAAACGCGCCTTCTATGGTCGTCCCGGAAGAATCCAACGGGATTGAATCTTTTACCGACGTAGATTTCGAGGATATTTAAAATTGCAAACGGCCATCGAAATAAGCGGTTAATATCCGCCCGTCATAGGTCTGTAAGCGCACTTCGAAGTTGTAAACGTTCCCTGCATAAAAGTAAACCCTCAATTGTCCGTCCACAAAAGAATGGTTGGGAATCTGAAAACCGTATGTATGCGGCGTGCCATTGTATAATACCACATCTTCAAAATAGGAAGCGTAATCTAAGGATTTGGCAGGATGTGACATCTCATAAATCCCATCCAGAGGCGCACCAAAAGGCCTGAAAACTTCCAAATACAAATAAGCGTCCGAATGGGTATTGCCGTATCCTATAAATTCTTCGGACAATTCCAACACCCAAATTTCACCACCCTGAACTTGGTTTCGTTGGTAAAAATCCGCATAAGTCACTGGCAAAGTCAACCCATCAAAATGAACTTGGCCATTGTTGTAATAAGGAGAATCTTGAAAAAAATCATCGTCATCCACCCGGATACAGGAAACCGTCAAAACGGCCAACATCACCAATGGTAAAAATTTAAATAATTTATTTGTAGTGAATCGTGTTTTCATTTGTAATTGAATCAAAAAGAAAAACCTTCCGTTACCGAAAGGTTTTTTTTATCTAAAATAATGTTTTTATCCTTTTAACAATGCTTCAATCTTCTCTTTTTCTTCTTCAGCCAATTGGGAATCGACCAAAATCCTTCCGCTGTGTTCGTCGCTGATGATTTTTTTACGTTGGGCAATATCCATCTGGCGTTGCGGAGGAATGGTAAAGAACGATCCTACGGAAGCCTCTCTGTGAACGGGGACTACAGCCAATCCGTTTTTTACGTTTGCACGAATTCTTCGGTAAGCGTTGAACAATCTTTCATCCAATGCAGAAGAAAATTCTTCCGATTTTTTCACTAAAAATGATTCTTCCTTTTCGGTTTCTTTGACGATGGCGTCCAATTCGGCTTTTTTATGTTCCAAATGGTTTTTCATACCTTCCAATTTGGATTGCGCTTCTTCCTTGACTTCTTTTTTATGGTCAATTTTTGCGCCGAATTCCTTGATTCGCTTTTCGGACAATTGGATTTCCAATTCTTGGTATTCGACTTCTTTGGACAAAGAATCAAATTCGCGGTTATTGCGGACGTTATCCTGTTGTTTGGTGTATTTTTTAATCAGTGCCTCCGAATTTTTGATGGCTTCTTTTTTTAATTTGATGTCGTTTTCCAACTCGCTGATTTCATCGTCAATCTTTTGGATTCGGGTTTCCATTTGGGCCACATCATCGCTCAGGTCTTCCACTTCCAAAGGCAATTCGCCTCGGGTGTTTCGGATTTCGTCTAAACGGGAATCGATTAATTGTAAATCATATAGCGCGCGAAGTTTTTCTTCTACGCTCATTTCTTTTTGTTGAACTGCTTTTGCCATATCAATTGTAATAAACAGGATTGGTATTAATCTCTGAATTTAGGACTGCAAAATTAGGAAATTTTTCTGAGAGATAAGCAGTTAATAAATTTTTAGTAAACTGCTCCGATTCATAGTGCCCGATGTCGGCCAAAAGAATGGCATCTTCCGCTTCAAAAAACTGGTGGTATTTCAGGTCAGACGTAATGAAAACGTCTGCCCCGGCGGATTTGGCTGCTTGAATGGCAAAACTCCCCGAGCCGCCCAATACGGCTACTTTTTTTATTTTTTTATTTAAAAATTTCGAGTGGCGAATCATTTTTGTTTTCATTCTTTCTTTTAAATAAGCCAAAAATTCTTCTTCCGAAACTTCATTTTCCAAATCGCCCAACATACCGATTCCGATGGTTTGGTTCAAATTTTCCAACGAAATAATTTCATAGGCAACTTCTTCATAAGGATGGTTTTCCTGCAATGCTTTCAAAATGGGATTTTGCAAATGTTTGTTGAAAACCACGCTGATGCGGGTTTCCTCTTCAAAATGGGTTTTACCGGTTTCGCCAATGTAAGGGTTTGCGTCAGTCCCCGCACGGAAAGTTCCGGTTCCTTTCAGGTTGAAACTGCATTGGTCATAGTTTCCAATATTTCCGGCACCTGCTTCAAACAAAGCGTTTCTCAATCTTTCGGCACTTTGATTGGGAACGTAAGTCACCAATTGACGTAGCGTATCCTTTTGGGGAATTAAAATCCGGGTGTTTTTCAAGTTTAATTGCTGTGCAATCTGAAAGTTCACACCAAACTCTGCATTGTCCAAAGCCGTATGGGTTGCATAAATATGGATATCATTTTTGATTGCAAGCTGTACAATCCTTTCCACATAAGACTTCCCAGTCAGTTTTTTCATTCCCGAAAAAATAATCGGGTGGAAACTCACAATCAAATTGGCTCCTTTTTCGATGGCCTCTTGGACCACTTCCTCCGTCGTATCGAGCGTAACCAAGATTTTTGAAACCTCTGCATTTAAGTCGCCAACTAACAAACCTACATTGTCAAAATTTTCGGCATAACCCAATGGAGCTAACTTTTCGAGTTCGTTTGTGATTTCGGAAACTTTCATATTAAACAAATATAATTAATTCGGTTTATAAAAAAACCTGTCAGATTTTGATTTCTGACAGGTTAAAACATCCTTTTATTCTTATTTTATTCCAAAATTTCCATGTCGAAATACAAGGTTGCGTTCGGCGGAATTACACCCCCTGCACCTTGAGGGCCGTAACCCAATTCCGGCGGGATAATCAAAAACACTTTGGTTCCTTTCTTGAACAATGTCAAAGCTTCCATCCAACCCTGAATCAATTGGGTAACGCCGACCTGCGCTTTCAAAGGCTGGTCGCGGTCAAAGGAAGAATCCAATTTGATTCCGTCATCTAATCTCAACGTATAGTGAACTTGAAGCATATCTCCTTCCATAGGCATTTCTCCCGTTCCTTCTTTTTCGATGAAATATTTCAGTCCAGAAGGCGTTTCAGACGCTTTGGCTGTCAATTCTTTTTGACGGGATTGTTCTTTGTGAAGTTCTTCCATGACCTTTTTTCTTTCTTCTTCCAACTTGGCTTTATGGGCTTGTTGGGCTTTGTCAAAAGCTTCTCCACCATTGTAATTTTTGTACTTATCACCCTTTTTGATGATGTACACATGGTTGATGACAATGTCTTCTTTCGGGCGGTCTTGCGGCCCTTTTTCCACATTGGCGATGGAGTCGATGACCTCAATTCCGTCGATGACTTGTCCAAAAATAGTGTGTTTTCCGTCTAACCAAGGTGTAGGAACTTCGGTGATGAAAAACTGGCTGCCGTTGGTGGCCGGCCCTGAATTTGCCATGGACAATACTCCTTTTTTATCGTGTTTTTTATTGGAGAAAAACTCATCTTCAAAATCATAGCCGGGGCCGCCGGTTCCTTTTCCGTCGGGGTCACCGCCTTGAATCATAAAGTCTTTGATGACACGGTGGAAAACGATGCCGTCATAAAAAGGAACACCCAAGGGTTTTGCTTCGTTTTTCTTGGTTCCTTCTGCCAGTCCGACAAAATTGGCAACGGTCAAGGGGGCATCTTCCTCATAAAGTTCGATGGTCATGTTTCCTTTGGACGTTTCCATTTGGGCATAAAGGCCGTCTTCTAAATTTTTGTATTGCTCTTTGCTCATTGATTTGGGTATTTGCACGGAACAACTTGCTAATAAAGCTGTTGCCGCAATTGTTGTTATAATTTTTTTCATGTGTGAATTTTATTTGAATTGGAATGCCTTGTTATTGAGGGTTTTTCTTTATTTCTAAAATCTTAACTTTGAAAATAAGCGGTTCATTCCCGCCTATTTTATTTCGATCCCCGTAACCACCGTACGCCAAAAATGACGGAAAAAGCGCAGTAGCCGAATCTCCTTCTTCGATCAATTGCAAGGTAACATGAAGGCCGCGCGGCAAATCTACCTTTCCCAATAGTGCATTCTGAATGCCTATTTCTTCCTTGGAATAAACGGTATTATTTTCAAAATCGGAAACTTCGTATTCATATTTCACATAATCGCCGCTTTTGGCCATGGATGCTGTGGCAACCGCGGAATTGGAAATCCAAAAACCGAAATTCGTACGGTTGAACTCTACGCCGATGCTGTCGATGTAATTTTCTATGAGTTGGTTGTCCTCTTCCAAAATCTGTTTGTTCCGGTCTTGGGAAAACTTCATGAATTCATCCTGGTCGTAATTCACCGGGTATTGGGTGACCTTGTTTTCGCAAGCCAAGAACAAAAGGAATGAAAGGACGATGATGAGGGGACGAATCATATTTTAACGGCTTCTAATTCTTCTTTGTAAAGGTGCAACAATTCCTGAAATTTTCGGATGGTTTCTTCCATGGTCAATTCAGATTTACCGCCGGCTGCGTTTACATGTCCTCCGCCGTTGAAATGCTGGCGTGCAAATGCGTTTACATCAAAATCACCTTTGGAACGAAATGATATTTTAATGAAATCATGTATTTGGTCTTCAATAAAAATGACTGAAAACACAAAGTCGTTCAGCCCCAAACCGAAGTTTACAAAGCCTTCCGTGTCACCTTTCTGGGAATTGTACTCAAGTTGTTGCGCACGTGTTAAAAACATAAAAGCCGACCTGAATTCAGGAAATGTCTCCATGGAATTGAGTGCAAGACCCAAAAGTTTCATCCGCGTGGGTGATTGGGTGTCGAACACATTGTTGTAAATTTTATCGATTTCAATTCCTTTTTCATGCAATTCCGCCACCACCCTATGGGTAGAAGCCATCGTATTTCTGAACCGGAAATTCCCGGTATCGGTCATGATTCCGGTATAGATACATTCGGCAATGGATTTGTCAATCAAATCTAAATGACCCATCTTTTCGATAAAATTGTAAACCATCTGACAAGTCGCCGGCATATTGGTGTCGGAATACATAAAGTCGAATTGCTCAGGTTCCTGATGGTGGTCAATCAGGATTTTGGGAACAGAAGACCGTTGAACCCACTCGCCTACTTCATCAATTCTACCAAATGAATTGAAGTCGAGGATAAAAATAAGTTCCGCTTTTTCAACGATGTTCCGGCATTTAGAAGGCGTGTATTCGGCGATTTTTATTTTTTTGGCACCATCCATCCATTTGAGGAATTTCGGGAAATCGTTGGGTGCGATAATTTCACATTCGTGGCCTAATTTTGTCAAATATTGCGACATGGCCAAAGTGGAACCAACGGCATCTCCGTCCGGATTCCGGTG
Source organism: Bacteroidota bacterium (assembly GCA_023433225.1). Classification (GTDB taxonomy): domain Bacteria; phylum Bacteroidota; class Bacteroidia; order Flavobacteriales; family Weeksellaceae; genus Moheibacter. Next base: position 5,412 of record JAEZDQ010000200.1, read on the forward strand.
AGGAAGGATGACTATTTTTTTGGGTTGTGCGAGTAATTTTTTTAACTCTTCAAAATTTTCCATCTGCATAGTTTGCGAAGATAGAATTTTCAGAACAAATGGACAAAGGATAATTGGGATGTTGAACGATAGACGTGCCGACTAACGTTTGACCAAATTAATTCATTATAAAAAATATAAATTCTTATAAATCGCGCTTCTTCAGCAAACGAAATGAAAGAAATGTGAATAGCAAAAGGTATCCAACCCCTGTGATGATGTAGCTATAATCCACATCAACCAACATAAAAACCGGTTCGCCTTTTTGAAAATTCAAAGGATTGAAATTGGGAAGCTTAATCAAATTTGCGGATGTATTTAAAGGCAAATATTCAGTCAGCCAAAATCCATTGGGATCAACTTTTTCGAAATCCCATTTTTTTACCATGGCTTTGTAGAGGAATTCCACCAAACCCAAACCTTTTTCAATCATCCACCAAACCACAACACCCAATAGGGCGAAAGCGCTTTTCTTTAGGAAAAATGAAAAAAACAAACATATCGAAAAGAAAAGAAACAGTTTGAGGCAATAGACCAACAAATATTCCATCCCGTTAAAAAAGGAACCTTCTCCGGGAAAAACGAATTGTCCCAAAACAAAAATAATAACCAAAACAAACAGAGTGGAAAACACGGCAAAAATCGCATTGGTTGTGATTTTGGATATCAAAAATTCATTTTTACCCAAACCGTCGATGAGATTTTGCTTGAGTGTTCCATTAGTATATTCATTGGTTACATTTGTAATGATGATGACAGCCAAAAATATTTTGGCAATGGCAAACAAATAGGTCAGGTTTTGCCAAATCACCGGAAATTCGAACATGCCCAACTTGGCTAAATTCAGCTTTATCCCACCCACATCAGGCTTAATAACAGCCAAGATACCACCCATAATGAGCAACATCACAAAATACAAAATCGTAAAAACCCTTGCCGTTTTGTAGTAATAAATCTTATTCCATTCTATTTTGAGTAAGCGCAGCATATCAGTTTCGGTTTTGGATTAATTCTAAGAATTGGTTCTCGAGGCTTTCTTTTCTTTTCACCAAATGGGTCAAAACAATGCCTTTTTCAAAAAGCAATTTGTTCAAACTTTCGGCACTTAAATCTTCTTTTAAAATCGCCTTTAAATAAGCCCCGTTTTGAGAAATCCTTTCAAAATATTCCATGGATTCCAATACGAATTTCAAATTTTTTGGGTCTGAAGCATTCAATTCAAAATAGCCGAAACTCGCCGTCATTTCTTCTACCCTTCCGCTGTAAAGCGTTTTTCCTTTTTCCAGTATTACTACATGTGAACAAACTTTTTCCACCTCGTCCAAAAGATGGCTTGCGAGAATAATCGTCGTGCCCTGAGATGCAATTTTTAAAATTATTTCCCGAATTTGGATGATTCCCTGCGGGTCTAAACCATTGGTTGGTTCGTCGAGTATCAGGACGTGAGGGTCGTTCAGCATGGCAGCGGCAATCGCCAGCCTTTGTTTCATTCCCAAAGAAAAAGTCGCGAATTTGTCTTTTTTACGTTCTGACAAACCAACGATATTCAGTTTTTCATCAATCTTGGAATGATCCGCACCTTTGATTTGGGCAACGATTTCCAAGTTTTTTTGCGCCGACAAATAGGGATAAAAATTCGGTCGTTCGATGATGGCTCCGACTTTTTTCAATGATTCGGTGGAATGTTCCTGTCCGAACCACCGCCAGTTCCCTTGGGTTGGATTTACCACGTTCAGGATCATTCCCAAAGT
>JAEZDQ010000207.1 GCA_023433225.1 Bacteroidota bacterium
TACCAAAAGTTCAGAAGAGGGTTGATAAGCACCAGTGTACAAACGAACGTGTTCGCCCGAAAACTCTACATATGCACCAAAACTGTTCATGCTTTTTCGTCCACCGGGAGCAATCAATGCCGAAACATGAATTTTATAAGGCGATTTGTCTTTACTGAATCGGATGTCGCGATTGATGCGGAAAATACATTCTTTTGCAGTCAAATCACCCACAGCCAAACCTTCGTTTGCAAATGCTTGAATCAAGTCGGTAATAAATTGTTCAAATGGGAATTTGACGAATTGTTCATAACGCTTTTTGTTGTCCTGAAACCAATCGCGGTTGTTGTTGGCAGGAAGTTCGCGTAGGAATTTTAGGAATTCGGGTGTAAAGTAATTCATATTCTATATTATAAAATTAAACATCCAATTCTACCAAAACCGGACAATGGTCTGAATGTTTGGCTTCGGGTAAAATCGCAGCTCGAACCATTTTATCTTCCAAGGGTCGGCTCACCATATGGTAATCCAATCGCCAACCTTTGTTTTCCAGTCTTACATTCGGAAATCTTTGGCTCCACCAGCTGTAATGATGTGGTTCTTTTACAAAATACCGGAAAGAATCAATCAAATCACATTCTTTTAAATAAGAAGAAAGCCATTCACGTTCCATGGGTAAAAAGCCGGATACTTTGGCATTTCTTATGGGATCCCAAATGTCAATCGGTTCGTGACATATATTGTAATCCCCGCAAATTACCAAGTTGGGATGTGAAATTCTCAGTTCTTTGATGTAATTGAGAAAGTCATGACAAAACTGCATTTTGAAATCCAAACGATCCATATTGGTACCGCTCGGTACATAAACGCTGATGACAGAAACTTCAGGAAAATCCACTCTTAAAACCCGGCCTTCACAATCCATATAATCAATACCGGTTCCGAATTCGATATGCATGGGCTTTTCTTTGGTTAAAATAGCCACGCCACTATAACCTTTTTTTTCCGCTGAATGCCAATAAGAATTATAGCCCATTTCCGTCAAAACAGCTATTTCATCCATTATTTGGTCTTCATTTGCTTTGATTTCCTGAAGACAAAGAACGTCAGGTTGCGCCACTTCAATCCATTCATTCAATCCTTTTTTCATTGCAGCACGAATGCCGTTTACATTATAGCTTATAATTTTCATTTTTTTATTTTTGAACGGAAACGAAGTTAAGAATTTGGGAATCATGAAAAAATTCCTATTTTGAAAATTATATTCTAATTAAATTTCGACCGAAATGAATGCTTCCTTAAAATCAAAAAACATTGCGGTCATTGGAGCAGGAATTGCCGGATTGACTTCGGCCATTATGCTGGGAAAATTAGGTTGTAAAGTCCGAATTTTTGAAGCAGCAGAAAAGGTAAGAGGCATCGGTGCAGGCATGGGATTGGCTTCCAACGCTATGAAAGCTTTTGAATATTTGGGATTGGAGAAGGAAGTGATGGGAATTTCAAATCACTTAACAGATTTTGAGATTTCTGACGCCCAAGGCAAAATTATTTTAGCGGCCGATACAGAAAAAATCAAACAAAATTACAATGCCGAAAATTTTGCAGTGCATAGGGCTGATTTACACCAATTATTGGTTAAAAAAATTTCTTCTGAAAAAATCCAGACTGATAAGAGACTTTCCGATTTAAAAGTATTGGAAGATAGGATTGAAATAAAATTTGAAGATGGAAGCTGTGAAGAATTTGATTTTCTGATTGGTGCCGACGGTGTCAATTCACGGGTTCGTCAATTTTTTCTTCCGAAAGCTACACCAAGATACGCAGGGTATTGGTGTTGGCGTGGTATTGTAAAAGCATCTTATGAAAATGCCCACAAAGGGTTGGAGACATGGGGCAAAATGGGAAGATTTGGCATTACGCCTTTGACCAAAAACCGCATTTATTGGTACGCTTGTATAAATTCAAATCTTAAAGATGGAATTCCACAATTCGATTTAAACCAATTAAGGAATCGTTTTGAAAATTACCATGAAATCATTTCTAAATTACTGGAGATTAGCAATGAAAATGATTTGGTAAGCAATCCGATTGTGGATTTAAAACCCATTTCCAAATACCACTTTGGTCGGGTTTTATTAATTGGTGACGCAGCGCATGCGACGACACCCAATATGGGACAGGGCGCTTGTATGGCGATAGAAGATGTTGCGGTTTTACAAGATGAATTCTTAAAAAATGAATGGCATACGGCATGTGAAAATTTTGAAAAAAGACGCTTAAAACGCACAGAATACATCATCAAAACTTCAGGTATCGCAGGGAAAGTGGCACAATCCGAAAACCCAATTTTAATTTTATTTCGAAATAATTTACTCCGAACATTGCCTGATTCACTTAGTCAATTCCCACTCAAACGTTTATTGGAAGAGGATTTTATGAAAACCTGAATTAATCTGCTTTCTCTTTTACCCTTAAACTCACGCCTGCCATGGCAGAAAATCCACCCTTGAATTTATTGTCTTCCATTCCGGGAAGTTCGTCAAAATCGGCATTCAAAAGTTGGTATTTTCCCGGAAGCGCGTAACCGGCACGGAAATTAAACCAAATATCTTTGGCAAATTGATAGCCTAAAGTAGGTGCAATGGTTATGTTTTGCGTTCGAAGATAATTAGGCGAATTATCCATTGAAAATCGTTCGACATGAAACATGGCAGATTCCAAATTGAGACTCAGTCCATATTCAAATTTTTCGGAAGGTGTCATCATAAAATAGGCAAAACTCGGAATGATGGTATAAGCACGGAAATCCTCGGTTTTATATTGAAGAAAAAGCAAAGGAATTACCAGATTTTTGGTTGCTTCGTTGTTATAACTGATTCCTAATCCATAAATTAAATTTTCATTTTTGGGAGAAGTTCGTAATCCAAGCAAATGAACGCTTGGAAAAATATCGCGTTTACTGAATTTTTCTTCGAAATCGGTTCTTACATTGAGCCGGGGAGCTATGATTGCTTCCCAGTTTTGGGTGATTTTTTGTCGGATGATAAATCCCAAGCGTATGTCATTCAGCTGATTGGGGAAAACATTCGAATCGGTATTTTCAAAATTATAATTTGATAACTTATAATTGAGATTGGTGTAAATAATGGTGGACTTGGAAGGTTTGAACCCCGGAAGTATTACATTGGTTTCCAGTTGACTATAAGTTGATTGATCATTTGCTTCCTGCATGTCACGCGATGGAAAAAAACTATAATTCACATACAGTGGATCATTATCGGTTTGGGCAAAAGTGGGTAGTATGAACAACCCAATACAAATCCTTAAAAAAGGTTTAAACATTCTCAGAAAATTTATCCGAAACTACCAAAAATCTACCAAATATTTGTTAAAACAGATTAAATTGCAATCCGTATGAAACTAAATGAAAATTATAAAATATTGGCTGCCAGTACAAGCACAGTTCATGGCAGCGGATATCTGGAATATATTATGGACGAAGCAGTCAGTTTTCTGCAAACAGATGAAATTTTATTTATTCCGTATGCACGACCGGGCGGAGCGACTTATGAGGAATATACCGAAGCACCTGAAAAAGCATTTGGTAAGAAAGATATTCGGGTCAAAGGAATTCATGGATTTTCCGATCCGAAGACAGCCATTCAAAATGCCAAAGCCATCTTTGTGGGAGGTGGAAATACATTTTTGTTATTGAAAACCTTGTATGAATTTGGTTTGATGGATGTTTTGAAAAGCGCAGTGGCAAAGGGAACGCCCTATATGGGAAGCAGCGCGGGAAGTAATTTGACCGGAATGACCGTCGGGACGACCAATGACATGCCTATTGTTTATCCGCCCAGCTTTGACGCACTCGGATTTTTACCATTCAACCTCAATCCGCATTATTTAGACCCTGAACCTAATTCTACTCACAAAGGCGAAACGCGTGAAACGAGAATCAAGGAGTTTCACAAATTCAATTCACAGGCTGTTTTGGGATTGCGGGAAGGAAGTTGGCTGGAAATAAAAAATGGTAAAATTGAACTGAAAGGAAACTTGACTGCAAGATTGTTCAGACAAGAGCAAGAACCGGAGGAGTTGGGGACAGGGGTAATCAATTTTTAAATTGAATCCCGAGGATATACATTCTCCCTAATAATTTAATTTATAAACTTCTCACACTAAACAATTTAATATACCAGAAAATATGAAATCAATCACAACAATCTTCATTTCACTTTTATTTCTATTTGGTTTTGCACAGGAAAAAGCGAATAAAATTTTCAAGAATGAATTGGATAAGCATTGCGGAAAAGCCTATGAAGGTGTAATCTTGGCAGGTGCCGAACCGGGTGACGGATTTCACGGAGAACGATTGGTGATGCAGGTTCTCTCCTGCTCCGAAAATCAGATTAAAATTCCATTTTATGTCGGAGATGATAAATCACGAACCTGGATTCTAAATTTTCAAGGAGACCGAATTCAACTCAAACACGACCACAGGCTGGAAAGTGGAATTGACGATGAAGTTACGATGTACGGCGGAACTTCTACCAATACCGGATTTAAAAATATGCAAATTTTTATGGCAGATCAGGAAACTTGTAACCTGATTGATTATGCTTGCGGAAACGTCTGGTGGATGACCATTGATGAAACTTCCTTTACTTATAATTTGCGAAGAATCGGTTCAGATCGGCTTTTTTCAGTAAAATTTGATTTGACAAAACCAATCGAATATGACGAAAGACCTTGGGGTTGGGAAGAATAAATATTTAACTTTTAAAATCTATAATTTTAAGAATTCAAATTTATTTCCTGAGTGAATTCTTAGTAATTTGCTTCGGTAAGTTCTAAGAAAAAATGTCAGAAAGAATCAGGGAAAAACTGCAAATTTTAGCAGATGCGGCCAAGTACGATGTGTCTTGTTCGTCCAGCGGAAGCAATCGAAAAAACCACAACAAAGGAATAGGTGATACGGGTTCCGGTATCTGTCATACCTATACCGAAGACGGACGTTGTGTTTCGCTTTTAAAAATTTTACTGACGAATTTTTGCATTTACGATTGTGCATTTTGTGTTTCGCGAAGCAGCAACGATATCAAGCGTGCAGCTTTTACAGTGGATGAAGTCGTAGAACTCACCATGAATTTTTATCGGAGAAATTACATCGAAGGATTATTCCTCAGTTCCGGAATTTTCAAAAATGCGGATTATACGATGGAACGAATGCTTCGTATTGTAAAAAAATTGCGACTTGAAGAGAAGTTTAATGGATATATCCATCTGAAAACCATCCCCGGAGCCAGTGAAGATATGGTAACGGAAGCCGGTCTTTATGCCGACCGAATGAGCATTAATCTTGAAATGCCAACAGAATCCGGATTGAAATTATTAGCTCCCGAAAAATCTCACGAAGAAGTAAAACGCGAACTCGGAATCATCCGAAATCGTTCGCTTCAATACAGTTCAGAAAGAAAATTAATCAAAAGCACACCAAAGTTCGTTCCGGCCGGACAAAGTACGCAAATGGTCGTAGGCGCCACGCCCGAAACCGACAAGGATATTATGTACACGGCCGACGAATATTACAAAAACTTCTCGCTGAAACGCGTTTATTATAGTGGTTACATTCCCATCAGCAACGATACGCGAATGCCGGTAATTGGTTCTCAGCCTCCACTTTTGCGCGAAAACAGATTGTACCAAACCGATTGGTTGATGCGTTTTTATGATTTTGATATCAAAGAAATTCTGAATGAACAAAATCCGAATCTGGATGTAGATGTCGATCCGAAATTGAGTTGGGCTTTGCGAAATCTGCATCATTTTCCGGTAGACATCAACACGGCAGATTACAAAATGATTTTGCGCGTTCCCGGAATTGGTGTGCGTTCTGCGCAAAAAATCGTGGCAGCGAGAAAGTTCGGGAAGCTTCATGTTTATCAATTGAGGAAAATGGGAATTGCTTACAACCGTGCGCAGCATTTCATTCGATGCGCGGATTCGCCTTATCAATTACGCGATAATGAAGCCTTTAAAATTAAGAATACGATTTTGCAGGAAAGTAAAAGCAAGTACCTGAAAACCGCTCAAAATCAGTTGGCTTTATTTTAATTATTGTCATTTCGACGAAGGAGAAATCTCAAGACCCCTCGTACCTCGGGGTGACAATAACAATCACTTATAGAATTAATTTATGAAAATTTATGTTTTTGATGGTTCATTTTATGGAATTCTGACAGCGATTTTTGACTCCTATTTTCGCAAAGATTATCCGGTGAAATTGATTTCAAATGAAAACTCATCATCCAGTATGTTTGATGAAGAAATTGAAATCATTACTGACCAAGAAAAAGCAAAAAGAGTTTGGAAAGCCTTAAAAAATAAAATTTCCAAAACGCACCAAAAACATTTCTACAGTTCATTCCTTTCCGAAAAACCGGAAATATTCCAGCATTTAATGGATTATGCACATTATATTTTTGACAGTCCGGAAGGATCTGATGGAAATTATGGGAACGAACATGTGCTGACTTTGACGCAAACGTCTCAAAAAGTTCATCGGGAAAAACACCGAATGGAAGCATTTATCCGTTTTCAGAAATCAGCCGACGGAATGTTTTTCGCCATCATTCATCCCGATTACAATGTAATACCTCTCCTTACACGGCATTTTAAAAACCGTTATGCAGACCAGCCTTGGATCATCTATGACGAAAAAAGAAAATATGGAATTCATTACGATTTGAATTCAGTTCATGAAATCACCATCAATCAAATCGATTCTAAAACCGCATTGACAAAAGCCGATGAAATTTTCATCGATGAAAACGAAAATCTTTACCAACAGCTCTGGAAAGATTATTTCAAAAGCACCAATATCGTCGAACGGAAAAACACAAAACTTCACATCCAACACGTTCCGAAAAGGTACTGGCGATATTTGACAGAGAAGCTGGTTTAATCCACCATCGACAACTGAATTCGCTTCCTTTCCAAATCCACATCGGTTAGGGTCACTTCCACGATTTGATTGAGATGCACCACCGAATTCACATCGGAAATAAATTCTTGGGTGATTTTTGAAATATGAACGAGTCCGCTTTGCTTGATGCCGATGTCCACAAAACAGCCGAAATTGGTAATATTATTGATGATTCCCTGCAATTTCATTCCGGTTTTCAGGTCTTCAATCGATTTAATGTTTTTGTCGAATTGAACACTCACTGCTCGCTGGCGCGGATCCAATCCCGGTTTTTTCAATTCTTCTAAAATATCTTTCAGCGTTGGAATTCCGACTTTTTCTGAAACATATTTTTCTATATTAATTTGAGCAATCAAAGTTTCATTTCCAATTAATTCTTGGGTTGAAACCTTTAAATCTTTCGCCATTTTCTCCACAATCGGATAAGATTCCGGATGCACAGCAGAATTGTCCAAAGGGTTTTTTCCGTTTTGAATTCTCAAAAAAGCAGAAGCTTGTTGAAAGGCTTTAGCACCTAGACGCGGCACTTTTTTCAATTCTTCCCTCGATTCAAATGCGCCCGTTTCGGAACGATGATTCACAATATTTTCCGCCATCTTCTCGCCTATTCCCGACACATAAGTCAGCAAATGTTTGCTCGCCGTATTTAGATTTACGCCCACTTTATTCACACAAAGCATCACCGTTTCATCGAGTTCGGTTTTGAGTAAATTCTGATCGACATCGTGCTGATATTGCCCGACACCAATGGATTTCGGATCGATTTTCACCAACTCCGCCAATGGATCGGAAAGTCGTCTTCCAATCGAAACGGCACCACGAACCGTGACATCGTATTGTGGAAATTCATCACGCGCAATTTTGGAAGCCGAATAAACCGATGCGCCCGCTTCATTCACCACAAAAACTTTTAAATTTCTATCAAATGGAATGTTTTGGATCCAATTTTCGGTCTCGCGCGAAGCCGTTCCATTCCCGATGGAAATCGCTTCGATGTTATACGCATTCACCAAGGAACGGATTTTCTTAGTGGCATCGTTTTTCTGATTTTGAGGCGCATGCGGATAAACCGTTTCGTTGTGCAACAAATCACCTTGTTCATCCAAACAAACAATTTTACAGCCTGAACGATACCCGGGATCAATCGCCAAAATTCGTTTTTCACCCAAAGGCGCGGCCAATAAAAGTTGTTTCAGATTATTGGAAAATACCTGAATGGAAGTTTTATCGGCTTGTAATTTTGCTTCGCTTAAAGCTTCGTTGGAAAGTGAAGGTTCAAGCAGCCTTTTGTAAGCATCTTCAATGGCTTGCAGAATGATTTCCTTCAATTCCGATTGAGAAGTTCGGAGGATAATATTTTCAATTAAATCCAAAGCATCGGTTTTCGGAATTTCGATTTTTACTTTTAAAAAACCTTCTTTTTCGCCACGTAGAATTGCCAATAGTCGATGCGAAGCGGAGCGTTTTAACAATTCGGAAAAGTCGAAATATTGTGAGAATTTTTGTGCGCCTTCCTCCTCTTTTTGGGTTTTAACGACTTTGGAAGTTATAGTTGCTTCGTGTTTGAATTTTCTTCTTAACTGATTTCGAATGCGTTCATTTTCATTGATCCATTCGGCCATAATGTGTTGCGCACCTTGAATTGCATCCTCAATGGATTCGACCTGATCATTCAAATACCTTGAAGCCAGTTCATCCAAATCCCGAATGTGATCTTGTTTCATAATGATTTTGGCCAATGGCTCCAAACCTTGTTCTTTAGCGGCATCGGCCTTGGTTTTTCTTTTTTTCTTATAGGGCAAATAATAGTCCTCCAATAGATTTTCATCATAACAATCCGAAATTTTCTGCCGGAGCTCATCGGTCAATGCGCCTTGTTCTTCGATGGATTTTAAAATCGAAGTTTTTCTTTTTTCTATTTCTTCGAAATTTTGTTTGAGTTTAGAAATCGTAGAAATCTGTACTTCGTCGAGTCCGCCGGTCATTTCTTTTCGATAACGGGAAATGAAGGGAATGGTGCAGTCTTCGTTGAGCAAAGAAATCGTGTTTTCAATGGATTTCGGAGAAATGGATGTTTGCTGTTGGATGAATTGGATAATCTTCATTTTTCATTTCAAAAAGGATTCAAAAATAAGTGTTTTTATGGGTAATCTAAAATTTAGGGTTAACCCCTAAATGTGGGATGGGAGAACTGCTGACTTTTGCAGTAGAAATAATTCCAAAAGGAATAAAAAAAAATTAAAAATGAAAACTTTAGTATTTATGATTGTCTCGCTTCTCTCTTTGAATTCTATGGGGCAGCAATTAAGTTATGAGAATTTAAAAAATTTAATTGGAGAAAGAGTAAGCGATTTCGAAGCGTTTTTTAAAGTAGAACCTTCCAGAACCGATGACAACTTCGGGAATTTGACTGTGCATTACCAAGCTGTCCAAATTGATGATTATACGCTTGACCTGGTCTTGGAAACAGAAGGTAAAAACATCAAGAAAATTACCGTTTCAAATTCTGAACAGCGGACTTCATTCTTTAGAAAGCAGGGATTGGATATTGAAAAATCTACGCCTGCGAAAAAGAATTATAAAACCATCTATATCTCATTGGCCAAAAACAAATCGAATAAAAAAATATTTTACGATTCCATCAATGAATTGATTGAAATTTTGAAAAAACCATCTACAGACTTGACCCAAAACCATGGTTTGATTGAGTCTCAAGCTTTGAATACAACGCTCACAATCGATGGCGAAAAATCTGTTTTAACAATCAATTAAATATAACAAAACTAAATACAAATAAGTAAATCAATAATTAATTAATAAACATTCATATCATGAAAAACACATTTATTTTAGGGTTAGCCCTTTTGTCATCAATCGCATTTGCTCAAGTGGATAAAATCTACAAGCATTCGGGCGAAGTAGTTGAAGGACACGTAAAAAAAGTAGGGGAGTTCACCGTGGAGTTTTCCTATGACGGAGAAGATGCCGTTACGGCATTGAGTCGTTATGCTGTTGATAAAATATTTTATGGGAAAAGTACTCGTATTGAAGAGGTTTCCGATAAAATTGAAATCACCGATGACGATGACTGGACCAAGGTAATTATCTTGGAAGACAAAGCCTTGGTCGCAGGACTCAAGAAAGGTGACGATTTGAAATCAAAAACCGGATGGGTAAATTTCAGATCCGGAAACGGGAAAGACGAAAAGGCAGAGAAAAGAATCAAACAACAAGCTGCCGATACGAGATGTCCCTTTATTTTATTATTGGCAGATAAAACCGTAGGGAGTTCTGCAAAAAAGACAGGAAGTTGTTATAAATACAATTAATCGATTTTACGCATAATTCTAAACGCCCACCTCCATTCTTTCACAAAGTATTAAGGTAATTTAATCAGAAAAATATTAATTGTTGATTGATGGAATGGAGTTAGTTGAACGGAACCCCGAGCAGAAATGTTCGGGGTTTTAGTTTGTCAATTGAATCAGTTTTACTTCCCTAATTTTTCATAGTCAAAATAATTTGCTTCATACATTAAAATTGGGGTTAACCCCTATTGGTACTGGTGCAATCATGCTGACTTTTGCATTGGAAATAATTCCAAGGAAATAATTTAAAAATGAAAAATTCAAACAAAATGAAAAAAATTCTACTTAGTATGTCAGTTGTTTTGAGCTCAGCTGTATTTGCTCAGGAAAGCGGAAATGGCTTTTTTAATCGTTTAAGCAATGTCGATTTTGGAGTCAGGGCATCCGGATTGCTCAGCACGACAACTTTCAACGAATTCGAAGACGTGACCGATCTGGAAGAATATGGAGCAAATGTCGGTATTGCCGCCAAAATTAACCTAACCGACCGTTTATTTGTTACACCGGAACTTTACTATTTCTATTCAGGATTGAGTGAATTAAACATGCCCGTTCTATTTGGATACACCATTATAAACGATAAATTAGACATCATTGCCGGTCCTAATTTGATGTACACTTTCGCGAAAAGCGGTAACAGACGTATAGAAAATCTTGGCATCGCCGCATGGGATTTAGATTTTGTTTACAGAGGAATTGAATCCTCATTTGAAGTTGGCTACATGGCCGGTTTGCAATACCATTTCGGGAAATTTATGGTTACCGGTCGCTACCAAGGAGGATTCACAGGAAAAGAAATATTGTTCACTTACCAAAACCCACAAACAGGCCTGATCGAAAAAGGAAGTGACAAATTGAAAACTTCTTATGTTTCTTTGGGCGTTGGGTTCAACTTCGGAGGAAAATAATCACTACCAATTTATCCGGGAAGTTCACTTATTCTAACTTCTTAATTACCTAATCGCATTCCCTTGTGGATTTCCCAGGATAAATTGAAACATTTAAATGTTGTACAAACTTTGAATTTCAATTCAATTACATATGTTTGTCAAAATATAATTAACCCTATACGCAGATGAGGCTCTCCCACTCGATTTACTTAATTTTGATTTCCTTATTTTTTGTTTTCTCTTGTCAAGAGAAACCTAAAAATATAACGTCGGATGAAACCGTCAGTCCTCTGGAAAGCAGGTACAAAGATTCCGAAGAATTCCAATGGTTGCGAGCCCCTAAAAATGCCCAAGATGAAAATTACGAGAAAAAATTCAAACAACATTTTGAACAGCGTTTAAATGAAAGTAAGTTTGAAGATGCCGCAGCCTATCTGATTGCCTATGGGGAAGTTATTGATTATAACTTTGAATATGACAGTACATACCTGAAAAATAGCATCGATTTTTTAGATAAATACAAAGACCATATTTCAAAGGAAGCTGAGGGTAGATTATACTATTACATTGGAAACCTTTATTTCAGAAAACTTGACTTAACCAACAGTAATACATGGTTAAAGAAATGCGTGGAATTAATTCCTGAAAATAATGCCCAGAAAAACACCCAAGGATTTGCCCATTTTTCCATCGGGCAAAATTATATGAGAATGGGTCAATTAGAATTAGCAGAGGAATATTTGGTGAATGCGCTCCATATTTTTGAAGAAGTGGGTGATTGGACAAACCAAGGAACTGTTTACCTGTTGATGTTCGGTTTATACACCGAAAACAATGCCTATAAGGAATCTGAAAAGTTCCTGAAAAAAGCCATTGAAATTTTTGAAAGAGATAAGGATGATTTTTTAACCTTTATGGCTTATACTTCCTATATCCATTTTTATATTGAACAGGGTGATACCTTGACAACCATTGAACGGATTGACAAATTATCAGAATTTGCCCAAACTTACAAGGATATGCCGGTGTACAACCAAGGGCTTTTGAATCAATACAAAACCTTTAAATTCAGTGCTCAAAAAAACGAGGACAGTGCTACCTATTATTTGCAGACCGCCAAAGAAATTGCTGAACAAACCAACGATCCGGACCTCAATATGCGGAATTTCTTTCAGGAAATTCTATTCTCCAAAGCATTTGACAAACCTTTGGAAGATATAAAACAAGCCGAAGCTTATTATAAAGAATTAGCGGAAGACAAAGAAGAAAACCGGCAGTTTATGGCGCAAATTGCTGATGTATTGTTTCGGTTTTATCAGAAAAAAGGCCAGTATGACAAAGCCAATCCATATGCGATTTTCCTCATCGAAGACGCTCAGAAGCAAGCTGAATCCCGTTCCAAAGGAACTTTATTTGAACTGGAGAGGAAATTTGAAACCGAAAAAAAACAGAAAACAATATTGCTGCAGGAAAAGAAACTGGCAAATCAACATAAAATGATTTTGTATTTGGTAGCACTTTCCATATTTATTGTTCTGATTTCCATCATTGTATTTGTCTGGATTAAAAACAGAAGCATCATCAAAGAGAAAAAAATAACAGAAAATTACGCTTCGCAATTATTACAAAAAACGGAAAACGAACGAAAGAGAATCGCCTCTGACTTACACGACAGCGTAAGCAATGAACTCATTAACCTTCGCCACACAATTGCGAATAATAACAGCCAGCTGAAAAGTAAAATTGATTTTATATTGGAAGAAGTCCGGAACATCAGTCGGAATATCAGCCCCACCTTATTCGACAAAATTGGTTTGAAATTAAGTGTGGAACAATTGATTGAAAGAATTCAGAATCAACATAATTTCTTTATCAGTTCAGAAATCGATTACCACGGAGGATTGGACAATGACAAAGAATTACAATTGTACCGGATCCTTCAGGAAGCCATTACCAATATTTTAAAACATGCAAATGCGATGGCAGGTAAGATTTCTATTGAAGAAAACGACAAAACCATAAATGTTGAAATCAAAGACAATGGAAAAGGTTTCGATGTGCCCAAAATGCTTGAAAAAGGAAATTGTTTTGGCCTCCTAAACATCAGTGAACGGGTGAAGTACTTGAATGGAACCGTAAATTTTCAGTCAGACAGCTCCGCAACCAA
>JAEZDQ010000073.1 GCA_023433225.1 Bacteroidota bacterium
AGTGAGGCCTGTAACGCCCGAAGTCACGATTTCATCATTGTAAGAAGTCAGGTCGAATTCTGCAATTCCGTCCCCGTTGTCATCACAAAGCGGATAAGTAGCAGGCTGGGTGTCCGGCCCAACACCGACGCTCAAGGTCAGTTCGATGACCACATAACAATCGTTTTCATTTTCGACACGGACATAAACAGTGGTTTCTTCCGTAATTTCAAAATTGGTCGTATCGGTAATTTGATCCAATTCCACTTCGTTTTCTGCACCTGCCAAGGAATTGTAATAAGTGAAAATCGCACCGGGCGTTGTGGAGATTTCCGGTTCATAAGAGGTGAGGTCAAAAATATGTGTCCCTTCAGGGTTACAAATAAAATCTTCCACATTTTCCGCTTCGGGTGAAAAGCTGAATACAATTTCTACGCCCACAATGGTGGAACAGGTTCCGGAAACGACTTCCACCTCATAATACCCGGATTCGGTTGCCGTATAGGTCTGCCCCGTAGCTCCGGGAATGGGCTCACTGTCCAGATACCACTGGAATTCCGCGTCAGGTGCCTCTAGGTTTACAACCAATGTATAGGACTCAACGTCACATAAAATTTCATTTTCCCCGATTTCGGTTCCGTCCAGATCCACTAAAGTAGATCCTAAGTTAAATGAACCGGCTTCTAAAAATACTGCGGAATCGTATTGGTGGTCACCCGCATCTGTAACAATCAAGCGTATATGGTAGGTTTCACCGGGGATGACTTCTGAGTAAGCCGTCAACGGAGTGGTTCTTCCGCCGTATTGTATATCGTTAAACGGCCCGGGAACATAATATGTATCGTCGCCGCAACCTTGGTTGTTCACATTGTTGATGGTCACCCATTCGCCTGAAGGCAGGGTGGCGATGTTTTTGCCGCTCAGTCCCGGATCGGGTGTGATGCCGGGGCCACTGATGATGAAGCCGAAAGCATCGTTAAATGTAGAACTACAGGAAAAAGTCGGATGTTCTTCCGAAGCAAAAATATAATTAAATGAAATTTCATTGCCGTAAGGCACAAAATCAAATTCGAAAATCGTAGTATTCTCTGTATCCCAATCCGCTAAAGTGGAGGCATCCGAATCCATGGGCTGTCCCGCAGAACCGTCTGACCAACCCGTCCCCGGGCCATCCGACACGATTCCACTACTTGGGCCTTGCGCCCGCCTTGCGAAGCCGGAGGTCATTACGATTCCTTTTTCAAAAGGAAAATTGGAAGTCCCTTTTTCAAAATAACCCCAACTGCGGTTTTGGCTCGGGTACTGAGCTTGGGGGTTATCGGTTAATTCAAAGTTTTCAATGGCGGAACATTCCCCTCCGTCAATCAATACTTCAACCGTAAGTGCTTCTGCTCCCAAAGCGGATTCCGGGGCAGCAGGCGGGTTGACAATGATACTTTGGGCTTGAAGGGAAAAGGTGAGGGTTAGAAATAGAAATAGTAAATAATGTCTCATGTGTTAATTAAAATGTCTCGTGTGTGGTTCAAATGTTTTACGAATTTACATAAAAAAACTCATTTAACGGATTTTTAACGAAACTGTTCTACATTTGCCGAATGGTAGAAAGCCTGCTTCTCATTTTATCAATTGTCGCCGGGAGTATTTTAGGGTATTTCTTTTCCCAAAATAAAATATTCTCAAAGTTTTTACTGACTTTCAGCGGGGCTTATTTCTTGGGAATTACGGTTTTGGAAATTTTCCCCGGCGTTTATGAAGGCCACAGCCACAGCATTGGCTTGTTTGTTTTAGCCGGGTTGTTGTTCCAGATTGTTGTGGAATCATTGAGCAAGGGAGCCGAACACGGGCATGTACATTTGCACAAAGACCAGAAAATACCGGCAAGCATCATCATCGGTTTGTTTCTCCATTCCTTTTTCGAAGGCATGCCGATAGGGCACCAACATTCCGACAGTTTGCTGTGGGCGATTGTGATTCACAATATCCCCATTTCCATGGTATTGTTCGGGGCTCTTACGCAAATGACGGAATCTTTTTGGAAAAAAGCTTTGTTCCTGGGGTTGTTTGCCATTGCAGGGCCTTTGGGCATTGTTTTCGGCGATACGATCCTGGCCGAATACCACCGGGAAGCAACCGCTTTCGTAGCGGGGATATTCCTGCACATCGCCACGGTCATTTTGTTTGAAAGTACCGACAGCCATAAGTTCAAAACCCGGAAAATTGTTACCTTACTATTGGGCTTTCTCATTGCTTACCTGACGGTTTCCATGGGGCATTCGCATTGATTAACGCATCCTGAGATTCCTCCTTCGTCGGAATGACAAATACGTCTCCGTGAAGTGCGGAACATCAATTTAAGCCTTTGGAAACCTTCCCTCCAATGGAGTAGGGAGAGGGACATCTATAAGTGGGGGAATGTTACTTGCTGAGCGGGGTTAAACATTTTATCCGGGGATTAAAATAATATCACCCTTTCAGGGTAAATTGATTCCACAAAAATTACAACCCTTCGGGTTTCAATGTTCCTGTACAAATGCCAAATTCAGTTTCAGACAAGAGCAGAACGGACCTTCTGAATTTGAAATGATTTCTGAATTCCGTCGCCATGCAAGGGTTGTAGCCAAGTTCAACCGGACGAGATAAACCCCGAAGGGGTGACATATCTGTATCTTCAGAATTTATCTCCTAATTATTTCCTTTTTTTATAACCTTCTATTCCCTTTTGCATCCAGTTATAATATTCATCCACGTCGTAAACCGCCCCTAAGGGTTTGTTGTAATTGTTCAGGTTTTCATCGACAATGATGTAATAAGGCTGGGCATTGTTCTGGTATTTTTCGATTTCAAATGCCGTCCATTTGTTGCCGACGGTTTTTAATTTTCTGCCCAATGCTTCGGAATAAACTTGCTCTTCTTCCGGTAATTCGGTGCGTTCGTCCACATAGAGGGAAACCAAAACCACTTCATTCATCAGTAAATTTTTGATTTTCGGGTCAGACCAAACGTTTTCTTCTACTTTTCGGCAATTGGCGCAGGCATGGCCGGTGAAATCGATCATGATCGGCTTGTTGACTTTTTTGGAATGTTCAATCGCATCTGCTATATCAAGAAAAGCCGGGATTTGGTAAGGACCAAACTTCTGACCTTTTATCAATTCACCCACAGCAGCGGAATTACCGCCGCCGAGCCCGTTCGGTGATTCGGCATATTGAACGGGAGGCGTAAGTCCGCTGAGTAATTTCACGGGCGCACCCCACATGCCGGGAATCATATAAATCACAAAACTAAAGGTCAATATAGCAAAAAACAATCTGGGAACGCTGATGCGGTCTTCGGGTGAATCCATTTTCATTCTGAATTTGCCCAATAAATAAATGCCCATTAATCCGAAAATAGCAATCCAGAAGGCAAGGAAAACTTCTCTTTCCAGAATATGGGTTTGCCAAACCAAATCAGCATTGGACAGGAATTTGAATGCAAAGGCCAATTCCAAAAACCCGATGCAGACTTTTACGACATTCATCCATCCGCCTGATTTTGGTAGGGAAGTCAGCCAACTCGGGAAGATGGCGAACAGCACAAAAGGAACGGCAAGTGCAAGCGAGAATCCTAATGAGCCTACGGTTAATGCCATATAATTTCCGGTTCTTACAGCTTCTCCTATTAATCCGGCGATAATCGGTACGGTACAAGAAAAGGATATCAGAACCAATGTAAGTGCCATGAAGAAAATGCCGAGATAACCACCTTTATCGGCTTGTCTATCTGTAAAATTTGCCCAACTCGCAGGAAGCGTAATTTCAAAAGCACCAAAAAAGGAAATGGCAAATACCACAAAAATCACAAAAAAACCAACGTTAACCCAAGGATTGGTGGAGAATTCATTTAAGGAGGATTGTCCGAATTTCGAAGCTAAAAAAGCCAAACCTACAAAAATGACTATGATAGAAAGCCCATAAATCAAAGCTTTAAAAATTCCTTGACCTCTGGAGCTACTTTGTTTGGTAAATAAACTTACTGTAAGCGGAATCATTGGGAAAATACAAGGCATCACCAATGCGAGCAGGCCGCCGCCAATCCCTGCGATGAAGATTCCCCACAGACTCGTGTCTTCTTTTTCTTCCTCGTCCATCGGCTCATCGGGCGCAGCAGTTATGACAGGTTTGTCCTGCACGGAATCCTGAGTTGCTACAACCGCCGGTGTAATTTCCGCAGAATCCACGGCCGTTAAATCGGGTTCTTCTGTAGGTTCTTCGGTTTTGGCAACGGTTTCTTCTACTTTGGATTTCGGTGTAATTTTTACGGTAAAATCGAGCCAGTCGGGCGGGAGGCATTTTTCTGCGTCGCAGACTTGGGTTTCCGCACTGAAC
The DNA here is from genome assembly GCA_023433225.1 of Bacteroidota bacterium. GTDB lineage: Bacteria > Bacteroidota > Bacteroidia > Flavobacteriales > Weeksellaceae > Moheibacter. Next base: position 4,347 of record JAEZDQ010000073.1, read on the forward strand.
TTGATTTCAGTCGGTTTATCGGATTTTAATTTTACCTTTTGTTTGAAGGTAACTTTGTTTTCATAATATTTTTCCTGTTGCTGAAAAAGTTCGCTGTATTTGTCGAGCAGTTTCCCGATTTCGGTGGTTTTTCCTAAGAGTTCCACATTCGGGTTGGATTCGAATGTAATCGTAGCCGGAATGCCGATGCCGTCCGCTGGATGTTGCTGGGAATACATATGCCACCCCTGGTCAATCTTGGCGTGCAGCAAAACTTCATATTGGGAATTCCCCAGATCTTTGGTTTCCGTGCTCCACTTCACAGGAGTTAACACCTGCGCATTTACCAGAAGCGGAACGAGCAGCAGAAAAAATAAAGTCCTTTTTAACATAAATAAATATTTAAGAATTTGTGTGTGTGTTCTGTTATTTTAAATCGGTCATCGATTCTTTTTCCCGCTACATAAAGGATCCTGTCTTCGTAATCGACCAATAACCAAATATTTTCTTTTTCTAATTTCGATAATTTTTCGTCTTTTAAAAATTTGCTCAGCTTTTTGGAACCTTTCATTCCAAAAGGATGAAAAACTTCACCAGTTTTGGGTTTACGCAAACGGATCGGAAAAATAATTTTCTCATAATCCAAAGTTTCCGTCGCGGACAAATCCCTTTCAGCCGATTTTAAAAGTTTCAAATTTAATGGTTTTTGGATTAACTTTCCTTCTTCCACCATAAATTCGGCTGATGCCTCAATTTCCTCTTTTTTTGCAAGGATTAAGGCTTCGCGGTTCTTAATCAGACGGTATTTTTCGGAACTGATTTCACTTCCTTCGGGAGCATTCATCAACTTTGTAATTTCGGCCGGATGCTTGAATCCGAATTTAGAAAATAAATAAAACAAGGAAGTTGATAAAGGCTGGAGTTGATTCAATTTTTCGATGGAAATAATATAAATTCCATCTCTCGGGATCAATAATTCCTCTTTCAGTCTTTCGATATGATTTTGGATTAAATCCTTTTCTTCATTTAACAATTGAATCGTTTGTTGAAAATTATTGAGGAATTCAGGATGGATTTCATTCAATACCGGAACGATTTGGTTTCTGATTTTATTTCTCACATAATCATCGGAATTGTTGCTTATATCTTCCCGCCACTTGATTGAATAGGCTTCTGCGTATTGAAAAATCGATTCTTTTGAAATATTATAAAGCGGCCGGATGATCCGACTTTGATTCAATTGAATTCCCGTTAAACCTTTGATTCCGGTTCCTCTGGAAAGGTTGATGATAAAAGTTTCGAGCGAATCATTCAGGTGATGAGCGGTGGCCAGAAAATCAAAATCATTTTCTGCCATCAGTTCCCGGAACCAAGTGTGGCGTAAATCGCGCGCCGCCATTTGGGTGGAGTAATTGCCGGATGATTTATAATCTTTCACATTGAATTTCTCTGTAAAAAACTCGACTTTATTTGCTTTGCAATAATTTCTTACGAATGCTTCATCCATATCCGAATCCTTTCCCCTTAACTGAAAATTGCAGTGTGCAACGGAAAAATTCAGATTGTTTTTCAGGAATAAATCACACAAAACCATGCTGTCCACCCCGCCGCTGACCGCGAGCAGGAAATTGCCTCGGAAAGGGCTTAGGTTAGCATAAAAAGTTGTTTCTAAAGATTCCATAAAGAATCCCAAATTTAGTGAAATAAAAATGTGCAAACGAAACCCGCTTGCACACTTATTCTTTTATTTTTTCCGATTCCTCGTCGGAATGATTACTGTGTTTTTAATCTTGGTTTCTCGGGATTACTTTGTGCAATTCAAAATTAAATACCATACTCAAATCGCGGTAAGTATAATTGAGCGCGCCACCGGCATAAGCAAAATCACGGCCGAAAGCCAAACGGGACGGAATCACGATTGCGCCTTGGAAATTATACAAATCGGATCCGGTTGTTCCGGTGGAATTAAAGTGTTGCAGCCCTTCGGTAAATCCTTCCATTACAAAATGGGAAAGGTTGATATTGTCGTTCAAATTCATGCCTTCAATGTCCACGTAATAGAACCAAGGATCCCAAACCGCAGTACCTGAGCCATTAATGGTAGTGGTCAGGGTGTTGAGCGGTTCGTAAGGTTGCCCGTTTTCCGGCAAATCCTGGTAAGAAGCTTTGAAATATTTGACTTCATAGGAAATCAAAATACTGTCTTGGGTATTGTTGTCGGCAACAGGGCCTTCTGCAACTACGCCCGGCCTTTTGATGATCCATGCGCCTGAAGGTAATTTCGTGCCTAATGAATGGAGTGTAGGGAAATCATTATCAGTTGAATCTTCGGAATCGAATTCTTTGATTAATCCCCGTTCCGGATCGAAATAATGGTTTTGCAAATAAGCTACAATGGCATTGTCATCTACCTGATTTTGCTCTTCAATGGGAAGTTCATCCACATCATCATCATTTTTACAGGCACCGAAAAACAATCCCAAAGCGACTAAGGCTAAACCCCATTTTTTCATCATGATTTTTATTTTTAAATTGCGAATTTACAAAAATATAGTTCCTTAGCAGAAATTTAACAATGCGTTTAGATAAATTACTTTGGTGTGTCCGGTATTACAAAACCCGAAGCATCGCCACGGAAGCTTGTAAGAAGAACCGGATAAAAGTAAACGGTGAAGTAGCGAAAGCTTCGCGGGAAGTGGTTCCGTCTGATGTAATCGAAGTTCGTAAAGACCAAACTGATTACCGGTTTGAAATCCTGCAAATCCCCAAAAGCCGGATTGGGGCGAAACTGGTATCGCTCCATATTGTGGACAAAACGCCCAAAGAAGAGTTGGAGAAACTGGAACTCCGGAAATTGTCTCAGGATTATTACCGGGAAAGAGGCGAGGGGAGGCCGACCAAAAAAGACCGGCGCGATTTGGATGAATTCATTGGTGAAGAGCCAGAAGACGAATGATTTCCTTTGTTATTTCTTCGGTAGATTTGGAATTGACAGAAACCGTCAGTTCTGCTTGTTCATAAAAGTTCCGTCGCTCGAACAAATGTTTGGCGATGAACTCCGGCAATGCCTCGTCTGACAAGTGCGCGATTAACGGCCGGTGCGATTTATCGTTGACTAATCTTTCTACCAAATGAGCGGGATTGGATTGTAAATAAACAGAGGTGGAATAATCATTGAGTTGTTTCATGTTGTCATAAAAAACCGGCGTGCCGCCACCGACGGCCAATACAATATTGGAATTTGACTTTAAGGTGTGCAAAAGCACTTCGCGCTCCAATTTCCGGAATTTTATTTCGCCTTCTTTAAACAGTTCAGAAACGGTTTTTCCGGTGTGTTTTTCAATTTGCTTGTCCAGATCTATAAAATGAAGGTTCAAAAGGGCGGCTAATTCCTTTCCAATGGTAGATTTCCCGCTACCCATATAACCTACTAAAGTAATTTTCATAAAAAAGAATCTGGTTACAAAAATGCAAAAAAACTTATTATCAAGCGGTTAAATTTGGACTGGTTAAAATCAGTAAAAAAAAGCCTGAAATGGTTTTGGTTATTAAATCTTATTTCTATATTTGCACCCCGTTAGACTTGCTCTGACAATGACTCGGTAGCTCAGTTGGTAGAGCACAACACTTTTAATGTTG
>JAEZDQ010000154.1 GCA_023433225.1 Bacteroidota bacterium
TCTTTGGAATTGCCGCCATGGTGGATTTTTGGTTGTGGGAATACGATTATGGACATAATTTAGATCCAAATGCGGCCATCAAAGTCCCCGGAATGGCCTACCAACCTCCATTAATCGGATACAAACAATTGTTGAATTTCGGGGCTTATTCGGTTCCGCACATCGGTGGTTGGTTGCTGATTTCAGGTGGGGCGTTGTTATTTATTGCTGTACTCATTGAAAGGAATGTTTTCAAAAGAAAAGGCCGGAAGTCAGCCCAAGCAATGTCAGCAATTGTTTTGTTTTCACTGATGGTGTCTTGTGGAATTGATGGGCCTGAACCCATTCAGTTGCACAAAGATGCTTGTTCCAGTTGCAAAATGTCGATCTCAGAAGGGAATTTCGCAGCGGAACTCATTACCCAAAAAGGAAGGATTTATAAATTTGATGATGTTTTATGCATGAACTTATTTATTTCTGAAAATCAAGACAGTAAAGTTTCCAAGTTGTATGTTGGCGATTACCTCAAAAAAAATGAGCTGATTGATGCCGAAACCGCTTGGTACGTCCATTCAGAAAAAATAAAAAGCCCTATGAACGGGCATATAGCCGCGTTCGCCCAAAAAGCGGATGCTGAAAAATTGGCCGATGAATTGGATACTTCTGTTCAGAATTGGAAAGAAATCGAATCCATTATTGCCTCAAAAAAAACGTATGAACATTCTAAGTAAAATATTTCTACCACTCTGCATCATGCTGTGGACTGCTTCGCTTGGCTACGCCAAAACCTTGGAAGTGGGCAAGGGCAAAGCGTTTCCATCCATAAAGTCAGCACTTTCGGCCGCCAATGACGGCGATACCTTGAAAATTCACAAAGGAATGTACAAAGAAGGGAATTTAATCATCGACAAAGCGATTACCATATTGGGAATTGGGTGGCCCGTTTTAGACGGTGAACTGAAACATGAAATCCTTTCCGTGAAAAGCGATGATGTTACCATTATGGGGCTGAAACTCATTAACTGCAGCCGTTCAACCATGAATGACCCCGCCGCCATCAAGGTTTATGAAAGTAATAATGTACGGATTGAAAACAATGATTTCTTGGATAATTATTTTGGCATCTACCTCCAATACAGCAAAAACAGTTTGATTAAAAACAATCGTTTATTGGCCAACCAAAAAGAAGAATACTTGTCAGGAAACGGAATCCATTGCTGGAAAAGCGACAGTTTGCGAATAATCGGCAATAAAATCCATGGGCACCGCGACGGAATCTATTTTGAATTTGTGACTTCATCGGTCATTTGGCGCAATGTTGCAAAAAACAACCTTCGGTATGGACTTCACTTTATGTTTGCGCATAACAATTCCTATTTCACCAATTACTTTAAACAAAACGGAGCAGGAGTTGCCGTCATGTTTACCAAAAAAGTCGTGTTTATGAACAATACTTTTGAAGAAAGTTGGGGCGATGCCTCTTATGGTGTTTTGTTCAAAGAATTATCAGACTGTTACCTCTCTGGCAATACATTTTACAAAAACACAACCGGAATATTTTTTGACGGCTCCAACCGAATAACGGCCGAAAGAAATCTCTTCAAAGACAATGGATGGGCCATGCGCTTGCAGGCCAATTGTATGGATAATAAAATTGAAAGGAATAATTTTATCGGAAATACTTTCGACGTGACAACCAACGGTACCCTAACGCTCAACCATTTTGCCGAGAATTATTGGGACAAATACCATGGATACGACTTGGACAAAGACAAAATCGGAGATGTCCCCTATCATCCTTTGAGTTTATATGCTGTAATTGTAGAAAAAAATCCACCGGCAATGCTATTGTACCAAAGTTTTATGATTTCACTTTTGGATAAATCAGAAAAAATATTGCCATCGTTGACACCTGAAAATTTTGTAGATAAAACACCCAGAATGATTCCTTATTCATTATGATAAAAATTGAAAATATAACCAAGCGATTTGGGAAATTCAAGGCGATTGATCAACTGAGTTTAGATTTGAAATTGGGCGAATGCATTGCATTGATCGGCCCAAACGGCTGTGGGAAAACCACGCTGATTAAATCGATTCTGGGAATGGTTTTGCCGCAGGAAGGCCGGATTCTATTTGACGGAAAAGACATCAAAGACGACATCCATTACCGGCAAAGCATTGGTTATATGCCACAGATAGGCCGTTATCCGGAAAATATGACCATCGGGCAAGTCATTGAAATGATTAAAAGCATCCGCTCCGAACAAACCGATTGGGACATGGATTTGTACACAGAATTTCAAATTGAATCCATGTTGAACAAAAAAATGAGGACCCTGAGCGGTGGAACCACCCAAAAAGTAAGTGCTACTTTGGCATTTCTCTTTCAGGCAAAAGTCCTCATTCTGGATGAACCTACCGCAGGACTTGACCCGATTGCAACAGAAATTCTGAAAGAAAAAATAAATGAAGCCAAACAAAAAGGCTGTCTCATCCTCATCACATCGCATATTCTCAGTGAACTCGAAGACATTGTCAGCCAAGTGATTTTTATGCAGGAAGGTAAATTAATCCTGCATGAAAATGTAGCTGATTTGCACAATATAACGGGGCAGAAAACCATTGCGAAATCGGTTATTCACCTTTTAAAAACCCAAGAAGTATGATCAAAGTTTTGAAATATGTCGCCATCGATATTTTGAAAAATAAAATCGTATTAGCCTATTTGGTCATGTTGGCTCTGTTCTCTTGGAGTGCTTTCGGTTTGGAGGACAACGTATCAAAAGGTATTTTGACGGTTTTAAATATTGTCTTGTTGGCCGTGCCTTTGGTTTCGGTTTTGTTCTCCACCATTTATGTTTACAATAGCAACGAATTCATTGAACTATTGGTCAGCCAACCCATCAAAAGAAGTAAAATCTGGTTGGCCTTATTCTTAGGTCTTTCGTTGGCGCTGGTTTTGGCCTACGCAATTGGAGCGGGAATCCCGCTGCTTTTGTTTGCTGATGTCGGGACGGCACTCATGATGATTGTGTCCGGTGCAATGCTCACCATTATTTTTGTGGCAATTGCTTTTTTGTGCAGCGTCCTTACCCGCGACAAAGCCAAAGGAATCGGGATTTCCATCATGCTATGGTTGTATTTTGCGTTATTGTTTGACGGACTGGTTTTGTTTTTATTCTTCCAGTTTGCCGATTATCCGATTGAAAAATTCGTGGTCGGATTGAGCGCATTGAGCCCGGTAGATATGACCCGGATTTTGGTGTTGTTGCGTTTAGACATTTCAGCCATGCTGGGAATGACCGGTGCCGTTTTCAAAGAGAATTTCGGAACCGGCTGGGGGCTTTTGCTCTCCTACGGAATGCTGTTCATCTGGATCATTGTTCCGTTTTTGATTTCGCTTAAAAAATTTGTAAAAAAAGATTTATAATTCAAAACAGGATTCGAAATGAAAAAAGATATTCAAAACCGAGAGGATTTGGAAAAAGTACTGAACCTGTTTTTTGAAAAAATAAAAACGGATGAAACAATCAACCATTTCTTTTTTGAAGTAGTAAAAGTCGATTGGGAACAACACATGGCCCATATGTGCGATTTTTGGGAAAATGTATTGTTTTATTCCGGAGATTACCAGGGAAACCCCATTGAAACCCATAGACGAATCAGTGAAATCCAAAAAACCGAAATTCACCATTTTCAGAAATGGAAAGAATTGTTTTTCTCATCATTGGATAGTTTGTATAAAGGGGAAAATGTAAAAAAAATGAAAGACCATTCCGACAAGATTGCCCAAGTAATGATTCAAAAAATCTGATTTCAATTTGAATTCCTATTCCCTGATTTAAGCTGGGAAACGAATAGGCCTGTCGCGCTGGAAAACAATACCAAAGCGGCAAACAATAAAAATTCATTGATAAACGGAATCGGCGTATAGGTAAATCAAGCGACTCCTTGAATACCCAAAAACAGTTCGTTCAAAAATACGCCAACCAAAAACCCGATGACACCAAACTTCGCCCAAGCATTGAGTTGAATG
>JAEZDQ010000194.1 GCA_023433225.1 Bacteroidota bacterium
CTGTACGATGGTTGGATTCATCAAAAAAGTAACCTTTTTCAAATTTATTTTGGCCAAAAACGTAGGTTATGGCTAATAGTAAAGTTAACAATAGCGAATTTTTCATGATACAATTTAAAAGGCTAAAATTATAAAAAAAATAAATAACTCACCTTTACTTAAATAATTAGAAATCTGAATTCCATTGATCCGATTCTCTTTTCCACTAAATTATTAAAATGTTTAAACCATAGAATCCCCATTTTCAATTTCATTTTTTTTGTACATTTGAATCTAATCCGGATTATTATGAAAAAGAGCAGGGGATTTTACATCAGGTTATTGATTGCCGCGGGAATTGTGCTGTTCTCGGTTTTTAAATTTCTTTCTTCTTCCGAAACCAATGAAATCACCGGCGAAAAACAATACATCAGCTTAAACAAAGAGGAAGAAATTACTTTGGGATTCAACAGTGTTCCTCAAATGGCAGCGGAGTTCGGAGGATTCAGTGAGAACCGGGAATTAAGCCAAATGGTCAAATCGGTTGGTCAGGATATTGTCCAGAAAAGTGTGGCCGCAGAATCTGGCTATCCATTTGATTTTCACTTATTGGCAGACCAGCAAACCGTGAATGCCTTCGCGCTGCCGGGTGGACAGATTTTCATTACTGAAGGCTTATTGTCGAGGCTGGAGAACATTGACCAATTAGCGGGAGTATTAGGCCATGAAGTCGGCCATGTAATTGCGCGGCACAGTGCCCAACAGATGGCTAAACAGGAACTTACACAAGGCATTGCCGGTGCGGCCGGAGTTGCCGGTGGCGATACCAATTCGGCTTATTATGCACAAATTGTCGCCAATATGGTTAATATGAAATACGGCAGGGAAGATGAACTCGAAAGCGATGAATTGGGTGTGCGCTTGATGGTGGAAGCCGGTTACAACCCGGAAGCACTCATCGGCGTGATGGATATACTGGAGCAAGCTTCCGGTAACAGCAATGTCCCTGAATTTCAAAGTACGCACCCGGCACCGGAAAACCGCCGACAAAAAATCCGCGAAGCCATTGAAAAATACAAACCATAAATGAATTTTCAACCTTTGTTTGAGTACAATTTCCAAATCAACCAAGAAACGATTTTACTATTTGAGAAAAAAGGACAAGAAATTCCGGACAAAGCTTTTAATTTGTTTAACCATCTGCTGAATGCACATCAAATATGGAACAGCCGGATTCTCAATGAAGTCCCATTCGGGGTTTGGGAAATTCATCCATTTGAAAATTTAGAGAAAATCAACGAATCGAATTACCTGAATTCGCTCAAAATTCTAAAAAATTACGATTTAAATCAAATCATTCACTACCGAAATTCCAAAGGCAATTTATTTGAAAACAAAGCTGAAGATATTCTGTTTCACATAATCAACCATTCAACTTATCACCGTGGGCAAATTGCTTTACTGTTCCGGGAATCCGGCGTAGAGCCTTTGATTTCCGATTATATTTTCCACAAAAGAAATTAATTTTATACCAAATAATTATAAAAAACAGATAAACATGAGTAATGAAGCAAAACCGTTTTTCACGTCCGAAGAACTACTGGAAAACTGGCAGGGGCACAGAAGGCTGACCCGGAGAGTAATCGAAGCTTTTCCCGAAAAAGAATTGTTTGAATTTTCTGTAGGAGGAATGCGTCCTTTTGCTGAGATGGTGAAAGAATTCTTGGCGATTGCAGTTCCCGGCCTGACCCAGATTGTAAACGATGCGGATGTCAAATTTGACGAACACCTTTCGGAATTGAAAACAAAACAAGATTTATTGGATGCTTGGGATAAACAAACCGATAAAGTCAATGAGCTTTGGAAACAAATTAAACCGGAGCGTTTTCATGAGGAAGTGAATTTATTTGGGGAATATAAATTTCCTGCGATTCAGAATATCCAGTATTTTATCGACAATGAAATCCATCACCGTGGACAGGGCTTTGTTTACTTGAGGGTGCTGGGAATTGAGCCGCCTTTTTTCTGGGAGAGATAAAGCTCAAATCTGTGAAGGTTTTCATGCCTTCACGGTTTATTTTCTTTTATTTCGCATTCCGCTCAATTGGTCTAAACTTGCGTCTGCCTTGAGTTTCTGATATTCCGGAGAATCAAGGTTATACAATGCCATTTTTCCGTTTTCATCAAAATGAATCCCCCAACCATAACGTTTGACCAATGGTGATGCCCGGAAACAGGCTTGGCCTTTGGAAAAATATTTTTCTCGTTCCGCATCCGATTGGCTTAAATTATTCCGAACCGCATGAATCCTGAACAAAACTTCGTCCGATGTGAACTGATAGGGATGCTGTGCAATCATTTCAAATTGAAGCAGGGCTATGGATTTATCTTCGCCACGCTGTCTGGGGATCTCCGACTCGAAAACCGGGCAATCTTCCGAGGCCGAAATAAAGGTATTGTAATAATTGGTAGAATGCATTTTAACCGGGATAAAAGTTTGGAATAAAGTTAAGAATTTATAGGTGACAGAGAAGCGTAGGAATTAATTTTCGAAAAACGCCTTCTCCAATGCTGAGTTATCCGCATTTTCAACAGAAAAATCACCGATTTTAGTACGTCGAAGTTCAGTCAGATACCCACCCGAATTCAACGCTTTTCCGAAATCATGAGCCAATGAGCGGATGTAAGTACCTTTTCCGCAATGCACTTCAAATTCCACAAAAGGCATTTCGAAATTTGTAATTTGAAAATCATATATGATTACTTTTCGGGGATTTAATTCCACAGTTTTCCCCGCACGCGCCAGTTCGTACAATCTTTTCCCATCGACTTTGACTGCGGAATGAGCCGGCGGAAGCTGGTCGATTTCACCCAAAAAAGTCTGAGCAGTTTTGTGTAATAATTCCTCTGTGATATGTTCGGTGGAAAAAAATTCACTTTCTTCAGACTCTGTATCGTAAGTTGGCGTAGTTGCACCGAGTTTAAAGAATCCTGTATAAACTTTTGATTCAGCCTGGATTTCATCAATTTTCTTGGTAGATTTCCCTGTGCAAATGATAAGTAATCCGGTGGCTTTGGGATCGAGTGTGCCGGCATGTCCGACCTTTATTTTTTTGAGATTATAGGCTTTTCGGATGTTCCATCGGATTTTGTTGACTACATCAAATGAAGTCCAGTCCAGCGGTTTGTCTATCAGAAAGATTTTACCTTCCCGGATTTCTTCTAAGGTCATTTCACAAACAATGAATAGCAGATAACCGTCAACCCCACTACGACACAATAAACGGAAAAATAAGTCAGTTTTGCTTTTTTCACGAGCTCAATCATCCATTTACAGGCAACAACTCCGGCAATAAACGCAGCGATGAATCCCGCAGCCAATGCTTCAAAGTGCATTCCGCCCACATCCAGTCCTCCTTCTTCATTCGCGTCCAAAAACATTTTGGCCGTGGCTCCAAAAATCAAAGGTAAAACCATCAGAAAAGAAAATCTTGCGGCTTTGGATTTGTCGTTCCCTAAGAGAATCGAAGTGGAAATCGTGGAACCGGAACGGGAAAGGCCCGGCAACAGTGCAGCAAAACCCTGCGCAATCCCGATGATGAAAGAATCTTTGTAATTGACCGAACGCCCTGTGCTCTTGGCTCTGTCCGCAAAAAACAACAAACCTGAAGTTACGAGTAACATACAGCCTACGACCAGTAAATTCGAAAATATTTCCTCCAAAGTGTCTTTCAATAAGACACCTACCAAGGCGGCCGGAATCATTGATAAAACGATTTTCAGGGAAAACTGAAATTCCTCATTGTTTTTAAATTGAAACAATCCTCTGAAAATCTGCAAAATATCTTTCCAAAAAACCACAACGGTACTCAATGCGGTCGCAAAATGCAAAACGATGGCAAATAATAAATTTTCTTCTTCGCTGAATTTAATGTTGAGGATTTCCTGTGCGATGACGATATGGCCGCTGGAGGAAACAGGCAAAAATTCGGTCAATCCCTGTACCAAACCTACGAGGATGGCTTTTAAAATTTCACTCATGATGGTATTTCGGACTTATGGGGATGGGTTAAAATGGCATAGATTTCAATAACAAATCCCGTGAGAATTAAAAAGGGAGCCAGTCGAATCCTTCGCCAGGAGAAAATTCCTTCGTTCCAATAATTCGGGTCAAAAGTCCCGTCAGGGCGGGTGTTGGCATCCGGGCCCATCATCAGTAGAAAGCCGAGCAATATAAATGCTAAACCAATCCCCATGAACAAATAGTTTCGCTTTCCGAAAAGGAATGTAAAACGGGAATTCTCGCTGTTATTCTTGGTCATTTAGTTTTAATTTAAATCAGGATTAATACAATTGATCGGTTCTCAACCTCAAATACCTCCAGGTAGAAACCGCGGTGCTGATGAGCGCAATCACAATCCCCACCAAGAAAAGTGCGCCGATTAACCAATAATAATCATCATTCCAAAAAGGTATCAATACGATGGTTGAAAAATAATACCACAAACCGCCCAATGCCAAAGTGGCCAATAAGGCTCCGATGAACCCCAAAACCGCACTTTGCATCAAAAAGGGTTGAATGATAAACCTGCGGCGCGCACCGACCAATTGCATGGTTTTGATGCTAAACCGCTTTGCGTAAATCCTTAACCGGATCGAGTTGTTGATTAAAACCATCACAATTCCCAAGAAAATCGCGGCAAGAATCATAATCCAAAAGGTAATCCGGTCGATATTGTTGTAAACCGTCGTCATCAATTCATCGTCATTTACCACCTCGTTTACGATTCCGTGGGATGCAATCACTTGTTTGATGCTGTCCACCTGTTGGGGATTTACATACTCCGGATTCAATGTAATCTGGACGGATGCCGGGAAAATATTGGCTTCGAAAATTTCGCTGTCGTCAATGCCGAGTTCTTTTTTGGCAATTTCGGATGCTTTTTCTTTGGAGATATATTGGGTATTTTTTACGAAAGCGTGTGTCTTGAGTGAGTCGATAAAAACCTGTTGGCGCGCGAGCTCAGAATCTTGTTGCCTCGGGTCGTATTCATCGTTGAAAAAAGCTTCCAACTTGAGTTGTTCTTTGATGTAAGCGGCATAACTCTGCGCATTGATGATGATCAAGCCGAAAAGCCCCAACAAGAAAAGTACCAACGCAATACTGACCACGACCGTAATGTTGGACGAGCGCAGCCGCCCTTGGTTAAATTTATCACTCGATTTTGACATTCGGATTCAATTTGTGGCTAAAGGTATAAAAAAACTTTTTGTGGAAGTAAACTGCCGAAAGATTTAGCGTCTAAATTCAACTGAATGCTCCGGACAAAACAAAAGCGGACTAAATCCGCTTTTGGTACTATCTGAATTGCTTTGACATTATGCGTCGCGCAATGCTTTGATCTGGTCGTGCGAAATTTTCAGGGCTGCTTTTTGTTGGCGGATGAGTTCCTTGGTTCGAACCATCACATCATCGTCGTCCAAAGCCATTTGATAGGCCTTTTGGGCAGCGTCTTCACCGGCTTCGCAATTGCTCAGAACGGTTTTGCGGTCGCCGCCGGTAAACAGGGCACGCACATCCATCCAAGCCCGATACAGTTTCCCCGAGGCAGTCGTCCCTTCAGCGGTCGAACCTCCGTATTCCATCACGAGCTGTTCCAATTGTCTTTTGTATTCGTGGCTTTCAGTAATCATATTGCTGAAAAGGTTTTTCAAATCGGTATCCATTCCGTCTTGCAATTCATCAATCGCACGTTGGTAACCTTCCATCCGGTCGTTATTGATTTTAATGAGGTCGTTCAACGCTTCTATACATGCTTTGTGGTCCATTTTATTTGTTTTTGAAGTTAATAAAAATTTTTAATACCCCTGAAAAGTTCCAAATAATATACCAAAGTGGATGGGGTGCATATTCGGGGAGAGATTACCGGAGAAAAAACCGGAAAGCTAAAAATATGCTTTGACAGAGCAGTATTTTAGGTTGTTGACCCAAATGTTTGGGTTTTCCACCGAAGCGTTTAGGTTTTGAACCCAAAGTTTTAGGTCCGGAACCCAAAGTTTTAGGTCCGGAACCCAAAAGTTTTAGGTTGTGAACCCAAAGATTTAGGTTGTGAACCCAAAGGTTTAGGTCTTGAACCCAAAACTTTATCTAAACAACCTAAATGGATGGGTTTTTGGTTCGATACTTCTACGGCGGACAGGCAGCTCACCATGACGTGGGTACTACTATGACGTAGTATTATTTATTAATAGTGGTGTCGTCACCCTGAGCTTGTCGAAGGGTGGTTCGCCAAACTCACCATGACGCGGTTATATATCAACAGGTAGTTCCATCACCCCCGATAATTAAAAACAAATAGATTTACCAAAATCACTTATCTTTAAAACTTAAAATCATTTGGTGATGAAAAACATTCATTTTCTATATATGGCGGCCGCATCCATCGGTTTGATGGGCTTGTTCAGCTGTGCCCAAATCCCGGACAATGCCAAAGCCGTTCAACCTTTTGACAAAGGAAAATACCTGGGCAAATGGTTCGAAATTGCGAGGCTCGATTTTAAATTTGAAAAAGATTTGAACAATACGACCGCATTTTATTCTTTGAATGAAAATGGCAGCATCAAAGTGCTCAATAAAGGCTATGACACCGTCAACGGAAAATGGAAACAAGCCATGGGCAAAGCAAAATTCGTGGGTGATGAAGATGTGGCGATGCTGAAAGTTTCCTTTTTCGGCCCTTTTTATTCGGGCTACAACGTCATCGCAATCGACGATGACTACCAATATGCGCTGGTTGCAGGTAAAAACCTCGACTATTTATGGATTCTCTCCCGGCAGACCACCATTCCCGAAGAAATTAAAAACGATTTTCTGAAAACCGCAAAGGAAATCGGCTACAATACGTCTGAATTAATCTGGGTGGAACACAATAACCAACCTTCAGCTGTTTCACTTTGATTTTGAAATCCATCAATAACCGCAAAACAAATCCCACCGGATGAAACTTACTTCGCTCCAAATTTCTACCTTCGCGGCATGAGCGTAAGAGCCAAAAAACATCTGGGCCAACACTTTTTACGGGACGAAGACATTGCCCAAAAAATCGTCGATTCCCTGACTTGGAACAATTATGAAAATGTATTGGAAATCGGCCCGGGAATGGGGGTGCTCACCAAATACCTTTACGATGCGAAAAGACCCGTTTCGGTGGTTGAAATCGATACGGAATCTGTCGAATACCTGCAAAAGAATTATCCTGGTTTGAAGATTTACAGTGAAGACTTTCTCAAGATGAACCTTTTTGAGCAATTCGGTAGCGAACCCCTCGCCATCATGGGGAATTTCCCTTACAATATCTCCTCTCAAATCGTTTTCAAAATCATTGAGGACCGCGTGCAGATCCCTGAAATGGTCGGCATGTTTCTAAAAGAAGTTGCCGAAAGGATCTGCGCCAAAGAAGGTTCGAAGATTTACGGCATCCTTTCTGTCCTCACC
>JAEZDQ010000206.1 GCA_023433225.1 Bacteroidota bacterium
CGTTCCCAAACTCCACCCTTGGATTGAAAAAATATTGGTCACGCCCTCCAATCACCGGGTACACCATGGTTCAGAGGAAAAATACATCGACAAGAACTTTGCGGCCATCTTTATTTTTTGGGACAAATTATTTGGAACCTATCAACCCGAGGAAGAAAAACCGACTTATGGATTAACAACGAGGATTGACACAAGTATGAACCCCCTCTACCTGAATTTCCATGAATACAAAGACATCTATGCCGATGTGAAAAACGCCAAAGGACTCCGTCGAAAACTATTTTTCATTTTCGGTAGCCCGGGTGCAATTTACAGAGACAAACTAAACCAAAAGAAATCTTTATGAAAAGTCCTAATTCTTAATAAAAAATTAACATAAAGCCTGAAATCATCGATTTTAAGCCGAGGATGATCCAAGGAAAACCCAGGTCAAAGCCGACCCAAAGCCATGGATAAGCCGTGAGGAGTCCGTGTATCTTAATGGTTTCTTAAAATTTAAGTTCCTCAATCAATCTTCACGCTTCAATTTTTGCAATTATTGCTAACTAAAACATTAAATCTCCGAATATTTAGAGAGCACTCCTTGTTGACACACTTGATACTTAATACTCAATACGCATACCCTCTTACCTCACCTTGAGTGGCTGCCTGCCCGCCGTAGGAGAACCTAAGAGCCGCTCAAAAAAATCAACGACTGTTTGATCTCATCATAGCTCACTTTCTTCCCCAAATCGGAATAAATCTTCCCTAAAGAAATTTTCTCTTCTCGGGCTTGTTGGGATAAAGCGCCCTTTACCTTTTCAAAAATATGGTCATCAGGCCGATAGATTTCTAAATCAATTTCCGGATCGGTTTCCGCAATATGAATCAAATGGCTGAGAATTGTTCCTTTGCCCAAACCACGTTTTTCGACAATTTCATCCAAAGTAAGTTTTTGCCCGACAAGTTTTTTGGTGAGCTGATAGGTGGATTCTTTTTCAGCTTTGCCTTTTTGAATTAATTTCTCTTTTTGTTTGGCAAGTTCCTTCTTGTCAGTAATTCCGCCACAATAAATGATAAAACCTCTGAATTCCTTTTCCAAATCTTTTTCTTCCAAAGAATCGTCCGACTCGGCGGACAATTCACGGAAACGATAGTCGGCACGCATGGCCAGTTCATCTACTTCCAAAGCGGTTTGGTTCAAGCCCCTTAATTTGAGCCCGCTCAAATCCCTTAACCGGGAAAGCGCCACATAGCCCTGCCCTTGCTCAAACGCCCTGCTCAAATCAATCATCGCTTTATCAAGCGTCATCCCTTGGCTTTTGTGAACGGTAATCGCCCAGGCCAGACGCAATGGGATTTGAATGAAAGAAGCCAGTGGTTTCCCGCTTTCATCTTCAATCGCCCAGGTTTCGGCTTTGGCTTCGATTAAATCATTGTCAAAGGTTTTCACCAAAGGATTTCCTTTATCGGTAAAACCCGTAACCCTCCCCAAAGTTCCGTTTACGTATCCGGCTTCGTAATTGTTTTTGATGAACATCACTTGCGCCCCGGCCTTCAATTCCAGGTTTTCTAACGCCAAGACAGACTTCTTGAGCATTTCCCTGAGGGCTTCATTGCCTTTTACAACCGCCTTGAAAAAACGGGAATTGCTGCCAATTTGTTCCAAATGCATTTGATTGATCCGGTCCACATCCGCATTGTGGGTAAACAATTTCGTTTCCTGTTCCCCTTCATCCGGATGAAATTCTACCCTGGATTCCAATAAATCAATTGATTTTTGGGTTACTTCACCCGAACGGATTTCATTCAAAATCAGGTTCAAATCATTTTCCGTCTGCCGGTGCTGTTCGCTCAGGTAACAAATCACCGGTTCCGCTTCCAACCAAGCATCCGACATGAATGCAAACTTCTGTCGGGAAGATTCCGATTCATTTCCAATTGGCGGCAACTGAAAAAAATCACCCGAAAACACAACCTGGATACCACCGAATGCCATTTGGTTTCCTTTGAAATATTTCAAAACCCGGTTGACCAATTCCAGTTGGTTCCGGTGCAGCATGGAAATCTCGTCTATGACCAATACTTTGACAGCATCCATTTTGTCACGGAAGTATTTTTTCTCTTTCAGGTTAGACAACTGCTTCATGGAAACCTCGTCCCGAATGCCGATGCCCGACCAGGAATGGACGGTCTGGCCGTTCATGTGCGTAGCGGCTATTCCGGTGGAAGCCGTTACCGCAACACCGACTTTATGTTCTTTTAAATAATTAATGTATTGATTCAGGACATAAGTCTTTCCCGCTCCGGCAGAACCGGTCAAAAAAACATTTCGCCCGGATTTTAAGATGGCTAAGGCTTTGGATTGGTTCATACATTTATTCTTTTAAGATCTCTTTCTTTTTCAATCTGAGAGGATGAAAACTCGATTAACCTTCATCAATTCGATGAATTCTTCATGTTAAATGAAACCTATGAAGCCTCATACTGCCCAAGAGATGGTTTGGTTTCAGAGTTAATTTGAACCAATGGCTATGCAATCATAGCAAAACGATTTTCTCTTCCCGCTTTTCAATTTCACCCAATAACATACTTCCATCTATCAGGCTCAAGACGGTTTGCGCATCCGCTTCATCGCAAATTACAACCATTCCGACTCCCATATTGAAGGTCCCGAACATTTCATTTTCTTCAATGCTGCCGCGCTTCATCAGCTCCTGCATAACGGGCGGAACATTTACTTTTGATTTCTGAATAATTGCGGAAAGCCCTTCCGGAATGATTCTGGGAACATTTTCAATCAATCCGCCACCGGTAATGTGCGCGATGCCCGTTAGTTTTACTTTTTCCTGTATTTTGAAAATAGTATTTTGATACAGTTTTGTGGGAACGAGTAAAGTTTCCCAGAGCGGCTTCCCTTCAAATTCTTCATTGAAATCGGTAAAGATTTTTCGAATCAATGAAAACCCGTTGCTGTGAAATCCACTCGATGGCAATCCGATGATTGCCTGTCCTGCTTGAATTTGGGAACCGTCGATGATTTCATCTTTTTCCACAACGCCGACGCAAAACCCGGCCACATCAAAATCACCGATTTGATACATCCCGGGCATTTCAGCGGTTTCACCCCCGATCAATGCGGTTCCGGTTTCCTTACAAGCCGCCGCAATACCACCCACGATTTCAGCCGCAATGTCGGAATCTAGTTTCCCGCAAGCCAAATAATCGAGAAAAAATAAAGGTTTGGCACCGTGACAGAGAATATCATTGGCGCACATGGCGAAACAATCAATTCCCACCGTATCGTATTTCTTTACATCCAAGGCAATCCGCAGTTTCGTGCCCACACCGTCCGTTCCCGAAACCAAAACCGGATTCTTGTATCCGCTCAATTCATAAAATGCCCCGAAATTACCGATACCCTGAAGGACTTTGGCGTTATGGGTGGCAGCAACAGCCTGTTTGATTTTGGAAACCGTCTGGTAGCCTTCCTCCTTATCGACTCCGGCAGATTTGTAGGTATGATTGCTCATGGAATGAAATTTTCCGTACAAAAATAACCAATAATTTACCAGCTACCTAACCCTTAAACGTCATTCTTAATGAAAAAACACCGGTAAACCTCTCCAAAAAATAGCTACATATAGGTATTTTTTAAAATGGTATTTAAAATTAGTTTTGACAAAAACTTATTATGATGAAAAAAATAACATTATCTTTTATTCTGATGGCTCTCTGTCTGAAAACCTTAACTGCCCAGAAAAAGAATAATTTCGAAATCGGGATTATTTTTGGAACGACCGTAAACGAAATTTATGGAAGCCGCAGTGGTAACATTGGAGGAGGTGTTGCTTATTATTTCCAACCGGTAGAAAATTTGAGGGTTGGCCCCATGGTTCTTTTTGACCATTTTAGCAGCAATGATGAATATGGATTGGATGCATCCTTTTTGGATATTGCCGCATCTGCAAAATACAATTTCATCCCTGCTTTATTTGGTGGATTGGATTTGGGGTATGCAGTTGCATTGGAAGAAGGCTATAACGGCGGATTTATGGCGCGCCCTCGATTTGGATGGAGCACGAGATTGACCGATTTATACATTGCTTACAAAGGAATTTTCGCTGCCCAAAATTATTATGAAGGAACCCAATACAATTATGCCGCAGTTTCAGGTTTGTCCTCTATCACATTGGGACTAAACTTTAAATTCTAATAAGAAAATTGCTAAAAGATCTAACTGTAACATAAATCTTTTTACGTTCAGCGTGAGGAGGTTGCCGATTTGGCAGCCTCTTTTTTTTGTTTAAAAAAATCCTGTGGCACCGATTTTGTAAAAACACCACGGTAACAATTAAAAAT
>JAEZDQ010000210.1 GCA_023433225.1 Bacteroidota bacterium
ACTTCTCGGGTGCCAATTCCGCGCAGTAATTACAACCGATGCATTTGTCTCTTTGAAGGGTAATTATGACCATGGGAAAATTTTAAATAGGTGGAAATCATTCACCGTAATTGATATTAAGAAAATAAATACGAGGTAATGAATCCGAGTAAAATTGATTTCTCACCACCATTTTATTCTGTTCGAAATGACAAAACCCATCTTTTAAACTTCTGCAAATTCTGTTTTAACCAGTTTGTATAATTTATCGGAAGGGCGAATTCTGAAGTCGATTGGAATGGTGATGTTGTCTCCTTTGGTAGCCGATTCAGAGACAGCATCTTCCACCATCATGGAAGAAACCGTGGTTTCCTTGGCACCGGTTGTGGGGCCGGTGACCAGAATTTTATCGCCAATTTTCAAGTCATAAGCCTCAATCTGGAACTCTCCGATATTGGTTTTCGGGTAAAAATGTTTTCCTTTTCCGATGTAAACTTTTTTCTGTGTCGCCATCGAACCGTTTGCCGGAGACCATTCTCCGAGTTTCTGCCCCAAATAATATCCGCTCCAGAACCCTCTGTTGTAAACCGTTTGTAACAAGGTCATCCAGTAATCGGTTTTTTCTTTGGAGAAAGTCCCGTCGGCGATTGCATCAATGGCTTCGCGGTAACAACGAATCACGGTCGCAACGTATTCCGGGGCGCGGCCACGGCCTTCGATTTTCAATACTTTGATGCCCGCATCGGCGATTTCGTCGAGGAAATCAATGGTGCAAAGATCCTTGGGAGACATCATGTATTCGTTGTCCAGTTCAATCTCAAATCCGGATTCCTGGTCAATCACGGTATATTTTTTACGGCAATTTTGTTTGCATGCGCCCCGGTTGGCCGATGAATTATGGGAATGTAAACTCAAATAACATTTTCCGGAAACAGCCATACACAACGCACCGTGGCCGAAAATTTCGATCTCTACCAGATTGCCTGAGGGCCCGCAGATGTTTTCTTTTTTGATTTGTTCCGTTATTTTTTTCACTTGGCTCAAACTCAATTCACGGCTCAAAACAATCGTGTCGGCAAACAGGGCATAGAAACGAACGGTTTCGATGTTGGTCACATTGATTTGGGTCGAAATATGTACTTCCAAACCGATTTGTCTTGCGTAGGCAATTACGGCTTGATCCATGGCGATTACTGCTGTGATTTCCGCTGCCTGGGCTTTATCCATCAGGGTTTTAATGACAGAAAGGTCGTGGTCGTAAATGATGGTGTTGAGCGTTAAATAAGTTCTTACACCCAATTCTTTACAACGACGGGAAATTTCCGGCAAGTCATCCATCGTGAAATTAATCGAAGCGCGGGCACGCATATTGAGCTGTTCCACCCCAAAATAAACCGAGTCCGCCCCATTGTCGAGTGCCGCCTGCAATGACTCGAAGTTTCCGGCCGGAGCCATCAATTCTATTTTACCGTCTTTGGTCATTATCGAATTTTTGAATCTGCAAAGTTACAAAAAAACCCGTCAGGGTTTACAGTGCTTTTTTAGGGGCTTTGGTATTAATCGGCTGAATCCTTACCCAACATCCAAGGTGTAACCTTGTAGAACAAACAAGCAGTAATGGCGAGTAGAGCACCTGTGCCCATCCATAAAACGTCAAAGCCAAAGTATTCCGCGATGAAAGTTCCTAAGAAAGGTGTAATGATAAAAGACAAAGAAAACCCGATGCCTAATAAACCCATGTACGCACCTTTGTTATTTGATCCCGCACGCAATGCGGTCGCGGTGGACATGAAAGGAAGTGTCCAGATTTCACCGATACAGAGAATGCTCATTGAAAAAACCAAATACCAAACCGCATGGTGAAAACCGAGCATGGCAAATGAAATCCCACAGAGCAAAGTTCCGATGAACAAAGTAAAGTGCAAGGTGAATTTTTTCTCGGCTACCCGAACCAAAATCATTTCCATCAGTACGATGATGAATCCACTATAAGCCAAAATGAAACCGATTCCTTGTTGGGTGAGGCGGGCTTCCTGTTTATAGAAGAGCGTGAGCGTATTTAAAATCTGGAAAAAACATACTGAAAACAAGAAACAACAAAAACTGAATAGAATGAACTTTTTGTCGCGGTAAGGAGAAATGGAGGGTGTTTCCGTTTCCGTAACCAAAACTTCTGCATTTCGAACCGGCCTTTTCCGGAAAAACCAAACATAGGTAATTCCTGCTAGCAAAGCGGCTAAAGCATTTGAATAAAAGAGGAAATCATAAGAAATTGCCGACAAAATCCCACCGAGGGCTGGGCCGATTGAAAACCCCAGATTCATCGCCAAGCGGTTCAGTGAAAAGGCACGGGTCAAATTCCCTTTTTTTGCATAACGGGTAACCGCAACGGAATTCGCGGGACGAAAAGATTCACTGATGGAACTTTGGATAAATATAATGATGGCCAAACTCAATTCCGTTTTGAACAAAGGGATTAAACAAAACATAGGCACACTCAGAAAAAGAGCTAAATACTGGACTTTGAATTCGCCGATTTTGTCGGTTACCATTCCGCCAAACCAAGAGCCAAAAACAGACCCAAATCCGTAACAACTCAATACAATCCCGGTCTGGGCCAAACTAAATCCCAAATGGCCGGACATATAAACGCCTAAAAATGGCAATACCATGGAACCGGCGCGGTTGATCAACATGACCAATGCCAGCATCCAGCTTTCGGAAGAAAGCCCCCGAAAGGAATCCACGTAAATTTTTAGGGGATTGATCATCTGGAAATGAGTCGTATTTCTGTAAAAATTGTTAATGGAACCATCAAAAAAAGCAGCCTATGGTGGGACTGCTTTTTGTATGCTCTTTACTTTTCTGAATTTACCTTGTAGTTACTTTTATGTCCACTCTTCTGTTTTTCGCTTTACAGATGTCGGTGTCATTGGCTTCGCATTTGAAGTTTTGGGCCCCAAATCCTTCTGTTTCCATCCGGTCGGCTTGGACGCCCAAAGCAACCAATTCTGACTTTACATTTTCAGCTCTGGCAAAAGAAAGTTTCTGGTTATCTTCCGCGGTACCCGAATTGTCTGTGAATCCTCCGATTTTGATTTTCCCATTGGGGAATTCGTTCAAAAGCAAAGCGATGTTTTGGAGTTGCTCTTCGGATTTTGGTGAAAGTTCAGCAGAACCTTTCAGGAATAAAGTCCGGTCTAAGGTCATCCATTTCCAGTCTTCGCCGCGGGCACCTGTTGCTTCAATCTGGTCATCGCTTAAGTAGCGATGCAGTTTTTGTTCCAAAGAAAAACTTCCTACTTTGATGGCTTCGCCGGAAGGCAGGTCGATTTTCATCATTTCACCTAAATCGTAAATGAAATTGCCTTGGCTGTCGGTGACTTCTTGGTAAAGATTTGGCGTTTCCGAAACGTTTTCCGCTGTTAATGTTGTTTCTGCTTCGGCTACATGGCCACCCAGAATCGGGGCGATGACCAATCCAATCAAACAAGTCAATTTGATTAAAATATTCATGGATGGGCCTGAAGTATCCTTGAAGGGATCACCTACGGTATCTCCGGTAACGGCTGCTTTGTGCGCGTCAGAACCTTTGTAAGTCATTTCACCATTGATTTCCACGCCTGCTTCAAAAGATTTTTTGGCATTGTCCCAAGCTCCTCCGGCATTGTTTTGGAAAATGGCCCAAAGTACGCCCGAAACGGTTACACCGGCCATGTATCCGCCCAACATTTCAGCAACTAACGTATTGTTATCCATGTAAACCAATTTTCCGATGATCACAATCAAAATAGGGAATCCGATGGTTAAAATCCCGGGCAACATCATTTCTCTCAAAGCTGCCTTGGTAGAGATTTCCACACATCGGCCATAATCAGGCTTGGATTTTCCTTCCATGATTCCGGGAATTTCTTTGAACTGGCGGCGCACTTCATACACCATGTCCATGGCTGCTTTCCCTACCGAATTCATGGCCAATGCCGAGAATACAACGGGTATCATTCCGCCGATAAACAACATGGCCAAGACCGGAGCCTTGAAAATGTTAATCCCGTCAATGCCGGTAAAAGTTACGTAAGCTGCAAACAATGCGAGTGAAGTCAAAGCCGCGGAAGCGATGGCGAATCCTTTTCCGGTGGCGGCAGTCGTGTTACCTACCG
>JAEZDQ010000044.1 GCA_023433225.1 Bacteroidota bacterium
GAATACAGATGACAATCCGCAAGGATGGTGAGAAAAAAGTCCCCTTGATGCCGGGTATCTGTTTGATGAACTCCCGGATCATGAATTCGGACGCCTCGAAATCTGCGATTACACCGTCTTTCAACGGCCGCACGGTTTTGATGTCATCATGGGTTTTCCCCTGCATGTGTTTTGCTTTTTCACCCACGGCAATGACTTTGTTGGTTCTCCGGTCAATGGCTACGATGGAAGGGCTGTCGACTACCACCTTGTTGTTGTGTATGATAAGTGTATTGGCCGTCCCTAAATCAATGGCGACTTCCTGCGTGAAAAAATTAAATAACTTCATTTAAAATTTAAAAAACGTTAATCTGCGTAAGGTGCTACAAAAATAGGTAAATTATAACGAGTTTATATAAGTTAAAATTGCCTTTTTTTGAAAAAGTTGAATATTTTGACCTTTTTGAATTTCCGGATGGCGCAAAAGGAATTAATTAATTGAAAATCAATTTTATATGATTTTTTTAATCACCCTTAATTTATGGGAATAGGTTTGTGAATCCGTATTGAAAATTCCGTTCGTGTCAAAAGGGTCGATGCGGACTTTGCCGTGTGCATGGATGATTTTGTTTCCTCCCAGAATGATTCCCACGTGGATGATTTTGCCTTCCGTATTGTCAAAAAACGCCAAATCGCCTGGTTCCGCTTCTTCTATAAAACTCAAGGCTTCACCCATTTCTGCCTGTTGGTAAGCGTCTCGGGGTAAATTTGCGCCGGCGAATTTGTAAACTTGTTGCACCAAGCCCGAACAATCTATGCCGAAAACCGATTTTCCGCCCCATAAATAGGGCGTGTTCAGGTACATCTGCGCCAAATCCGCTAAATCGGATTTTGAGGAATTCCCTGTCCTTGATTCTCCTAAGTATTCAATTTCTTTAGGACCGAATCTGATTTTTCCTTCCGCTAAATTCACCAAAATGGCCGCCATGGGAACTGTGAGAGGCATTCCGTTTTCCACTGCGAGATTGAAACTTTCGGACGCGAATTGGTCATTCCGGATTGAATGGTATTCTGCTTCGTTCAATTCCAGAAACTGTTTGGGGTCTGCCCAGCCTTCGTAGCCGTCAAAATCGGCTTTGACCCGAATCCAGTTTTTTCGTGACTCCAGTATTTCCGCTTTTTCGCCAAATAAAAGCTGAGTTACCATTTCCGAACGGTCGGAAGATTCGGCGCGCAAAGGCGATACACTTACTTGGCAAATTGCATATTTCATATTCAAAAGTAGAATTTAGAAGTCAGAATTCCATAGAAATCAGATTTTTCTTATTAAACTGATTCCGTCGCGAATCGGCAAAATGATGGATTCTACCCGTTTATCTTTAGAAACCAATTCATTGAATTCCTTTAAAACGGTGGTGTCCTTGTCATTGGCTTGGGCTTCCTCCAAGACTTTTCCGTACCAGAGCACATTGTCTGCCAGAATCACCCCGCCCGGATTCATTTTCTCCAAAACTTTTTCGAAATAATGAATATAATTGGATTTGTCGGCATCGATGAAAACCAAATCAAGTCTTTCATTTAACTCTTCCAAAACATCCAGTGCATTGCCGATTCTGATTTCAATTTGACCGGAGAATTCTGATTCGGCAAAATATTTTTCAGGAAGATACATCAGTTCTTCATTTCGGTCAATAGTAATGATTTTCCCGTCTTTCTGCAATCCTTCTGCCAGACACAAAGTCGCATACCCGGTAAAAGTCCCGATTTCGAGAATGGTTTTCGGCCGGATTATTTTGGATATCAGGCTCAAAAAACGCCCTTGGTATCCTCCGGACAGCATTTGCGGTTGGGTGGTTTTTTGAAAAGTTTCCTTTTCCAAACGTTTTAGTAAATCTGATTCGGGCGTGGTGTGAACCTTTAAATAATTCTCCAGTTCTCCGGGTAAAAATTCCATTCAAATGCTTTTAATGCCTACAAAAATACACTTTTCGTTAAATTATCGTATTTTTATCCGCGTTCAAAATAAAAGAAATGATCAACAAAAAAGTAGAAAATGTACAGGTTGCCTTGGAAGGCGTGAAAGACGGGATGACGCTGATCGTTGGCGGATTCGGGCTTTGCGGGATACCGGAAAATATAATAGCTGAATTGGTTCGGCTGGAAGTAAAAGACATCACCTGTATTTCCAATAATGCAGGCGTGGACGATTTTGGCTTGGGATTGTTGTTGAAACAAAAGCAAATCAAAAAAATGATTGCTTCTTATGTAGGAGAAAACGCTGAATTTGAACGGCAAATGCTTAGTGGCGAAATGGAAGTAGAATTGACGCCCCAAGGAAGTCTGGCTGAAAAATGTCGCGCTGCCCAACACGGATTCCCGGCGGTCTGGACGCCGGCCGGATTCGGAACGGAAGTAGCTGAAGGAAAAGAAACTCGTGAATTTGACGGGAAAATGTATGTATTGGAAATGGCTTATAAAGCTGACTTTTCCTTTGTCAAAGCCTGGAAAGGAGATGAAGCCGGCAACCTGATTTTCAAAGGAACTGCCCGAAATTTCAATGCGCCGATGACAGGTGCCGGAAAAATTACGGTGGCCGAAGTAGAAGAACTCGTTCCTGCAGGTGAGCTCGACCCGAACCAAATCCATATTCCGGGAATTTTTGTCCAAAGGATTTTCCAAGGAGAAAAGTATGAAAAGAGGATTGAGCAAAGAACGGTTCGTAAAAGAGTCTAAGCGTTTATACCTCTTCGCGTTCATGGTTCGACAAGCTCACCATGACGTAGATTTTAAGGTCATCCTGAGCTTGTCGAAGGACAATATTATTTCAAAACCACAGCAATGTTAACAAAAGAACAAATCGCACAAAGAATAGCCAGAGAGCTGAAAGATAAATATTATGTCAACCTCGGAATCGGAATTCCGACTTTGGTGGCAAATTATATTCCCCAAGGGATTGAAGTGGAATTCCAAAGTGAAAACGGGGTGCTCGGAATGGGGCCTTTCCCTTTTGAAGGCGAAGAAGACCCGGATTTGATCAATGCCGGAAAGCAAACCATAACTACCATGCCCGGTGCCGCTTTTTTTGATTCTGCCATGAGTTTTGGGATGATCCGCGGGAAACACGTGGACTTAACGGTTCTCGGAGCGATGGAAGTGGATCAGAACGGTGACATTGCTAACTGGAAAATTCCCGGGAAAATGGTAAAAGGAATGGGCGGTGCAATGGATTTGGTGGCTTCGGCCGAAAATATCATTGTAGCGATGATGCACACCAACAAAGCCGGAGAATCCAAAATCTTAAAAAAATGCACGCTCCCATTGACCGGTGTAAACTGCGTTAAAAAAGTGGTAACTGACCTTTGCGTGATGAGCATTGAAAACGGAAGTTTCATTTTGCTGGAGCGTGCTCCCGGCGTTTCCGTGGAACACATTCAAAAATCCACCGAAGGGAATTTAATCGTGGAAGGAGAAATTCCGGAGATGGTGTTTTAGCCTCCCCTAACCCCTCCAAAGGAGGGGATTTTAGATAAAGGAAACAGAATCATTATAAGATATGTACGAGCAGTTTTTCACTTGTCCGAATTGCTGGGAAGAAATTTCGATGTTAGTCGATGTTTCTGTTCCGTATCAGAAATATGTAGAGGACTGTGAAGTATGTTGCAATCCGTTGGAAATTACCGTGCGTTGCGAGGAAGGAGAATTGATTGAGTTTGAGGTTCTAAGTTTAGAGCAATAGAACATGAGATTTTTATTTTTATTAATCCCGACAGTCCTTCTCTTGAGTTGTTCGAAACAAATTTGCCCTTTGAAAAACGGTAGAATTTATGAGAACGAAAATTTAGATCCGTATTCGATGTCCGACCCCAATAATTATATCATTATTACATCTGAATTTCCGGAAGTGTATTCTGTTTCTGATGGTGAAATTATAAGCATCATCCTTATTCCTCAAGATAATAAAGCCATTCTCATAAAGTCTAAGAATAGGGAGCAAAAAGAATATTTCTATGTTTATTCAGGTTTGGAATCGGTGAACTTCCAAAAGGGCGATACCGTCCATAAAAAAGATATTTTGGGGAAATTAAAGTTCAATGGTGAATTCTATGAATTAATATTTCAATACAGAGAAAACTCATCATTCAAACAAAATCCGCGAAATTGCATTAAATGTAAAACGAATTGAATTTAACGGGACAAATTAGCCAACCACTTCATCAAATCAAAATAATTCTGGGGAACCAAACCGTGACCGCTTCGATATTCGTGGTACTCATTTCTGATGTTTAATTTATCCAGAAAAGGTTTTCCTTTTTGCGCCCATTCGACCGGAATGACCATGTCGTCGATTCCGTGCGAAATGTAGAAATTCAGTTTAGAAAAATCTTTCGCAGAATCAATTTCCCCGATGAAATCCAGTTCGGGATAACCGCTCAGACAAGCAATATTTTTCAGCTTTTCAGGATAATTCAAAGCCATGGAGTAGGCAAGGATCGCCCCCTGACTAAAACCGATTACCGTTACATTTTCTTTATCGAGATTTTCTAACGCAGTAATTTCATCAATAAATTTTACCAGATTTTCCCTTGATTCAACAGCCTGCGGAACATTGTTGAACTTTTGCATATTGACAAAATCGATTTCGTACCAGGCATACATTCCCGGATTCAAATTGTGGATTCCGCGTACACTTACCACATGAAATTCATCCGGGAGGTCTTCCGCAAAACTGAACAAATCTTCTTCATTGCTCCCGTAACCGTGAATGAGCAACAAAAGTGGATTTTTATCTAAATTTTTTTTGGGTTTTCTTTCCAGATATTGGATGCCTGCAATTGTTTTCATAAATCAAAATTCCGCTGCAAATCTAATCAAACTTACCTTGTTTGCGACAAAAAAAATCCTTATTTAAACTTTTCGAAAACACCCAATCCAAACAAAGCGAAATCATATTTTACAGGATCCTGCGGGTCTAATTCTTTTAATTTGGAATTGAGTTCAACGGCAGCTTTTCGGTCATTTTGTTTGCGTTGCAAAATCCCGAGGCTTCGGGCCACATTTCCGGAATGCACATCGAGCGGACATACCAATTGTGACGGATGAACACTCTTCCAAATTCCAAAATCTACGCCTTGGTTATCGGAGCGAACCATCCAACGCAAAAACATATTCAGCCTTTTCGCCGCCGAACCTTTGGCCGGATCCGATAAATGTTTCTCGGAACGAATTTCATGTGGAATTTCTAGGAA
>JAEZDQ010000052.1 GCA_023433225.1 Bacteroidota bacterium
CTTGCAGGAAGTTCACGGAAACGGAGCTGATCTCCTGTTCTTTTTTCAAATCAATGACCGCCTCGAAGTCTGTTCCCTGATAACCCTGCCAGTCGCCTTTTCGCCAGTTTTCGGTTCCTTCTATGCCGTCCAGCAAAGCTTCCGGGCCACCGGCCGTATAGAGCGGATAAACTTTTGAGGCTATTTGGATGGAATAATCATGCGGGCGTTTGTAGAATTGTGCTGAAACAGCCTTACTGTGTTTTTTCCCATTTTGAATGTAAGCAATTACCCACAGCGAAGATGTAATATTCAAAGGCTTTTCGTATTTCGTCCAACCTACAGGTTCTCCATGAGTTGGATGATGGTATTCATACCTATAATAAATAGTATCCTCCGGATTCAGCGATTTGATTTCCACCAGCATTTCATCCTCAAACGAACGGCTTCCGTATTGAAAATAAGGAACGGGAATGATGGGTTCATGTTCTTTCTGAATGAGCATCGGGACATTTCCGAAACCGAGATTCTGCAAATCTGCCTGATGGGTTTGGGGAGTAATGACCTTTGAAGTCCCGTCCTCAAAATTGATTTTAATCTCTTCAAAATAAGGCTCCACCGTTTGCCAGCCCAATTCACCGGGGGTGACCGAATAAATCCCCATCGCACTCAAAACATACCAGGCACTCATTTGCCCGCAGTCTTCATTCCCGATGAGTCCGTCGGGGGAATTCTTGTAAAAATTATCCAAGATGAAATGGACTTTTTCTTTGGTCTTTTCCGGCTTGCCGATGTAGTTGTACAAATACGCTACATGGTGGCTAGGTTCGTTCCCGTGGGCGTATTGCCCGATGAGTCCCGTGATGTCCACCTGTTGCCGCCCCGTGGTTTGCGAAGGGAGGGCAAACAATTCATCCAGTTTTTGTTCAAAACTTTCATTTCCGCCGTGGAAGGCAATCAGCCCAAGGATGTCTTGCGGCACAAAGAAGGAATACTGCCAAGAATTCCCTTCGGTGTAGTGGTTGTTAACCTCGCGCCCGTCAAAGGGGTTTAGCCAAGCTCCGTTCAGTTTGGGGCGCATCAAACGCGTTTCAGGGTCAAAAAGGTTCTTCCAGCTTTGGGAACGCTGCATGAAGTATTGGTAATCTTCCTGTTTCCCCAACAACAAAGCCATCTGGGCGATGCACCAATCGTCATAGGCATATTCCAACGTTTTGGAAACGCTTTCGTGTTCATCATCTATCGAAATAAATCCGTTCTTTTGGTAGGCTTCCAGCCCGAAATGGTGGAGCATCGCGCTGTGTTTGGCGGCTTCATAAGCTTTTTCATAATCAAATCCCGGGATGCCTTTGATCATGGCATCGGCCATCACTGAAACCGAATGGTAACCGATCATGCAGTCGGTTTCATTGGAAGCCAGTTCCCAGACGGGTAACCGGCCGCCCTGTTCGTATTTGGTGGTAAAGGTATTGATGAAATCGGACGTCCGCTTTTTGTCGATTAAAGTCATCAGCGGATGGTATGCACGAAACGTATCCCAAAGCGAGAAAACGGTGTAATAATCGAAACCTTCGGCTTTGTGGTAATGGAAATCCCGTCCTACATAGGAACCGTCCAAGTCCTGTGCGATGTTCGGCTGGAGCATGGTATGGTAGAGCGCGGTGTAAAAGATGTGGAGCTTTTCTTGGTTGTCTGATTTGACTTCTATTTTCGACAATTCTTTGTCCCAGGCCTTTGCTGCATCGGATTTCACCTTTTCAAAATCCCAGTGCGGAATTTCGGAGGAATTCAGTTCCGCGCCTCCAAAACTTGTGAAGGAAAGCGAGACTTTTACCAATAATTCTTCTCCTTTTTTGACTTTCCTGGAGAATAAGATTCCGGTATCATGATATGTAGGTTTAAGACCATACGGATAATTTGGTGAATAAAGATCTAAATCTCCTTTACCATATGTTGAAACGACCACCTCTTTATTATTGACTAAAGAGAATTTATTAATTTCTATTGGCTGATTGAATTCGAGCCTTGCCCAAACCGCCTGATTTGTTGCCCAGGCTTCACTTTTGCGGTAAACCTCAACCGTCCGGTCATTGACAAATTTAATTTTGCCAAGCAATAATTTATCGCGGTGATCTAAGTCGAGAATGATGTTTGCCTGCCCGGATTGGTTGAATTTGTACTTATGAAACCCAACCCGCATGGAAGTGGTAAGTTCCACATCAATGTCATATTTATCCAAATGAACGGCATAATAACCCGCAGAAGCACTTTCTTTCTCATGGCTGAACCCGGATGAATATTCCCTCGGGTCAAAGGAATTCACGCCCATCGTGGGCATGAGCATGATGTCGCCATAGTCCGAAACGCCCGTTCCGTTCAGGTGGGTATGCGAAAAGCCGTAAATGACGGAATCGGAATAATGGTAACCGCTGCAACCGTCCCAACTACCGTCAATACGCGTATCGGGCGAAAGCTGAACCATCCCGAACGGCAAAGTCGCTCCCGGATAGGTATGGCCGTGGCCGCCGGTACCGATAAAGGGGTTCACATAATGGGAATAGTTCTGCCCCCAAAGCGGTTGTGTCAAAAGGAAAGCAACGAGTAGGCGTTTTTTCATCGTGTGTAGATATGATCCAAAAATAGGAAAAGAAAACAGATGTCGCTCAATTTTATCCGCGTCAATCTGTGGGTTGCCAAAAGGCAATCTGCGTCATCCGCGTTCCAAAAAGTGGATGAATAGCACGCGGATAAGACGGATTCGCAAGCGGAAACGCAGATGATCGCTGATCTTTGAATCCAAATAAATCCGTGTCTTGCTGAAGGCAATCTGCATCATTATCGTTCCCCCACACCCCACAAATAAGTGGAAGCAGGCTGCGGGAATTTATTCGGGTTTTGGGAAAGCCGGAACGATTGGATGAATTCATAACGGCAGGAAGCAAGCACCAGCAGCCATTCATCCGCCGGACAATCCGGGATTTCACGGCCAACGGGCGCGTGTGCCTGTCCGGAGACTACCTCAAAAGATTCGTTCCAAAGCAGGTTGATTTGCGCATGGTTCGGTTGGGGCGGAACGGCAGAAACCAACCAAAAGTCCAGAATGGCCTTAAAAGCTCCCGTATGTTTCTTAATTTCCTCGCCCATCCTCAAAGCCGGAATGTGGACAGAAAAGACCCCCGCCTCATTCACCCCGAATTCTGGGAAGAAATGACATCGTTTCTCCCAAGGGCTTTCGAGGTTGAAGTCAAATCCCTCCAAGGTTTTGGGGTTTCCGTGGGCAAAGCTGAATACGGTTTTTTCATCTATGGTTTCCCGCCTGCACATCTTCCCGAAGACCGTACGGTGACGGTAGGCATAGGTTTTGTCCGTGTGCAGGGGCACCCGGTGCAAGAGTTTCTGCCGGAAGCGACGGTCAGACGCGCTCACAAAACCGAACTGCGATGCCGCCTTCTTGGTGTTGTCCGTTTGTTTGACCCTATACGGATGGCTGCGAACCAAAAGTTTATTTCCCTGTTCATAAAATACCAAATTCCCGACCGTGCCGCTGATTCCATCTTTGTTTTTAACGATTCCCATGGCTTTATAAATTAAATGATTGAATAATTTTCTTCTACCCTCATTCGGGTCATGTTCGACCTTTGTTCGGGTAAAGTTAATCATAAATCAAATACAAATCCATAGCAAGTCCATAGTAACTATGGACTTAGCATGGACTTGCTATGGACTTGGTATGGACTTGATCAAAACAAAACCCGAACAAGACCCGAAGAAGACCCGAATGGAATCTCTCTGAACGCGAGTATTAAATTAAAATAAACACAGCTAATCCTTACTCAGAACTTTTATGAAATCTTGAAATAAAATCTATGCCTACAAATTATCCAACGGGCTCTTGATTTTTCGTTTGGCTTGGTCGGTAAGACTGGTGTAAATCATGGTGGTTTTAATGTCTTTATGCCCTAGTAGTTCTTGCACAAAACGAATATCCGTTCCTTGTTCAATCAGGTGTGTAGCATAGCTGTGCCGTAGGCTGTGAACGCCTACTTTTTTATTGATTTTAGCCTTTTTCATCGCATTTTTAAATACTGCTTGTACCGAACGAACCGAATATTGCGTACCATAATGCCCTTCGAAAAGGAATTCTTTGGGTTTGTATTCCAAGTAATAGGTTCTAAGTTCTTCTAAAACCGATTCCGGTAAATTTACGTAACGATCTTTTTTGCCCTTAGCTTGGTTTACCAAGACCTGCATTCGTTTGCTGTCGATATGAGAAATTTTGAGTTTGGCTATTTCGCTGACCCGGAGCCCCATTCCATAACATAATTTGAGCAAAAGACGGTGTTTGGGGTTTTCTACCATTCCGAGCATTCTTTTTATATCTTGGGTAGATATAGCTTTGGCAAGTTGCTGGTTTTTTTCGGGCGGGGAATTTCCAAGAATAATTTTTCCCTGTGCAGGACTTGCTCAAAATAAAATTTAACGGCATTCATCCGGCTGTGAATCATATTTTCGGAAAGCTTTAATTCATTGATACAATACAAAAAATAACTTCGCAGTTTTTCGGCACTAAGTTGGTGTACGGGAAAGGCCTTTATGGATTTGAGCAGTTGGGCAAATTCGGCAACATAGGTTTTGATGGTGTTTGGGCTCACGAATTTGAACAAAATCAACTGACGAATGAAAGAAAGCCGACCGCATAACACGGGTTTTGCGTCAGGCGGGGTGAGGTGAAAACTTGGAGCATTGTGCTTCTAATAAACTTTAGTAATAAATTGAAATTTTGTGCTCCGAAACCCGCCCGAACGCAAAGCCCGGGAACGTTA
>JAEZDQ010000065.1 GCA_023433225.1 Bacteroidota bacterium
TTAAATTAGAAATTTTGAATTATAAATGAAATATTTTTGGGTTTTTGTCATACAATTCCTTTTAACTTGTGAAAATTATCCTGAATATTCCTCATTGAAAAAAGAACAATCTGATGGCGAATTTTTATTAAAATCAATTAACCCAAATGATTCTGCAATTCAATATTGGGAAATCAATAAAATAAATTTATTAACTCCTAAAACAATTTATTTCACCGGGCGTAAAAATTTAGAACCAAGTTTGAAAGAAAGAGAAAAAATTGGTTTTTTCCAAGGTTGCCAGCCACTACATTGTGCTTATAATATTATTTATTTTAAAAATGATAAATGGCACTTGGTAACTTCCGAATATGATTTGAAAAATTTTATGGGAAAAATTGATAATGAATTTGAAGCTTTTCTTATTGCCAAAATTAACAACTTTTCAATTGACAATATAAATGAAGAAGGAAATGGGTTTTTAATTTCAGATAATGATTTCTTCCTAAAAGTAATGAAATATAAAAGCTGTCCTGTCTCAAAAGAATCATTCTTACTCCAAATTTCCACTGACGGGAAAATTAAAACTAAAAAAAGCTTAGGCCACTATTATAAATCAACTGATTGTATTACTTATTGATTATGTGATTTATTCCCGGCCACAGAAAACACGGTGGAATGGAATTGGTGGATTATACAATTGCACTATTTCGAAAATCTTAGCCTTGTCAAGGTTTAAAACCTTGACAAGGCTTCACAACCTTTAACATCCCGTTCACAGCCTGATTGTAACAATTTTATTTATCTTTCGACCTATTTCGTTCAAATTCAATTTTACCATGAAAAAACAATTCTTCAGCTTTGCGTTTGCGTGTTTTATTTCCATAAGTGCTTATTCTCAAATCCAAGAAACACTTCCCCCGAGCTATCGAGAAAACCAATCCGATAAAATGGATATTTTCCGTGCAGAAGCGGAAAGATTAACCGCACTGGTTCACACCAAACTCGACCTGAAATTTGACTGGGAAAAAGAACAGGTAAATGGTGAAGCCTGGATTACCGCCAAACCTTATTTCTACGATACAAACAAACTGATTTTCGATGCCAAAGCCATGTTAATCCATGAAGTCGCATTGGTGACAGGAAACACAAAAAAGAAATTGAATTTCACCAATGACGAATGGCAATTATTCATCGATTTGGATAAGACTTATAACCGCAATCAGGAATATACAATTTACATCAAATATACGGCTCGTCCCAATGAAGTAAAACAGCAAGGAAGTGCCGCGATTTCCGACGCTAAAGGGATGTATTTCATCAATGCGCGCGGAGAAGACCCGGACAAACCGACTCAAATCTGGACACAGGGAGAAACCGAATCTTCATCCTGCTGGTTCCCGACGATTGACAAACCGAACCAAAAAACTTCTCAGGAAATTTACCTGACTGTTCCCGATAAATTTGTCACGCTTTCCAACGGTAAACTGGAAAAACAAACCAAAAATTCCGACGGCACAAGAACAGATTACTGGAATTTCTCTAAAAAACATGCGCCTTATTTATTCTTTGTAGGAATTGGGGATTACGCAATTGTCAAAGACAAATGGAAAAACATAGATGTCGATTATTATGTCGAACATGAATATGCACCTTATGCCAAAGATATTTTTGGGAATACTCCTGAAATGATGACTTTCTTTTCCGAATTGTTGGACTACGAATACCCCTGGAACAAATACCATCAAATCACCGCGAGAGATTATGTCAGCGGAGCAATGGAAAACACAACTGCCGTTATTTTCTATGACAAAGTTCAACAGAAACCCGGGCAGTTAATCGATGAAAATACAGCCGAAGGAATCATTGCCCATGAACTTTTCCATCACTGGTTCGGTGATCTGGTCACGACAGAAAGCTGGGGAAACCTTACCGTGAACGAATCTTTGGCCAATTATTCGGAATACCTTTGGTTTGAACACAAATACGGAAAAGACAAAGCCGAAGAAGACAGGTACGATGACTTGGAGGGATATAAAATGGATCCCGCTAATTTCAATAAAAATTTAGTCCGAATTCATTACAATGCCCGCGAAGATATGTTTGACGGCGTTTCCTACAACAAAGGCGGAAAAGGCGTTTTGCACATGTTGCGAAGCTATTTGGGCGATGAAGCTTTCTTCGGCGGACTGAGCAAATATCTGCATGATTATGAATACGGAACAGCCGAGGCGGTTCAGATCCGTCTGGCTATGGAAGCCGTGAGCGGCCGTGATTTGAACTGGTTCTTTGACCAATGGTACTTTGCCAACGGGCATCCGCAATTAAATATCGCTTATGATTATAATGCTTCTTCAAAAAAAATAAAAGTTACCGTGGTTCAAACCCAAACCAATCAATTGTTTGAATTTCCGTTCGCGTTTGATGTTGTGGTTGATGGAAAAGCAATGCGTCACCATGTATGGGTTTCAAAAAAGAAAGAGAATTCATTTGAATTCGATGCAACCAAAGCTCCGGACGTTGTCATCCCCAATGCAGACCAGGATATTTTATGCGACATCAATGACAATAAATCCATCGAAGCATTTATCCAACAATACAAGAATGCCAAAGATGAATTCACTTCAAGGTTATTGGCCATCAATGCTTTCGCCGATGCGCAATCAACCAATGAAACGGCATTAAACGCATTGATTAATGCATTGAACGACCCTTACCACGGCATCCGCATCCATGCCATTTATAAATTGGATGCGCAAAGCATCAAAGTGAAGGAAAAAGCCATCCCGGGCTTGAAGAAGTTAGCTGCTTCTGACCCCAAAACATTGGTAAAAGCTGCTGCCATGAATTTGCTAAACCAAATGAGTGTGGATGATATTTCCATTTTCCAAAACGGTTTAAACAGTGAATCTTTCAGCGTCCAGTCGGCTGCTGCTTCGGGAGTCATGCGCTTGGATCCTTCGAAAGTTTCGGAACTCGCTGAGCTGGATAACGAAGTCCTGCAAAACAGCCCGGAACTGATTGCGGAATTATTACCGACTTGGATTGAATCTAATGATAAGTCGAAATTAGGAGTCATTGCGGAATCTGTTGCTTTATTTTCTTTTACCAAATATCAAGACCCTGTATTGGGCGCCAAGTTGGAAAAAGGATTTAACTGGATGATGAGTTCCGATGATTTGAATTCGACCAAAAAAGCCGCTTCACTTTATAAGCAGGTATTAAATTACATCAAAGACAATCCTGGTGCAGTGATGGTTATGCGACAAACCATTCAGCAGGCCATTTCAATGAAAAGCCAAGCAAATACGGCAAACCCTTCCAAAAGTTTAGAAGAACAAATCACAGTCCTGAACCAAACTTTGGACAATTTGAAATAGGAATTGCCAAGAATCCAATCAGAATTACCCGTTTGGTTCCGGTGGGTTTCTATTTAATTGCCTAAATTTGTAAAATGTTTTTCACCATCGTTCAATACTTATTCATCGCCATCGTATTCGGCATCGCATTGTGGTACGTGATTGGGATGTTTCGCAGTTCGTTTGGTTCCAAAAAATCCTGCTCGGGCGGTTGTTGCTCCGGCCCGGTGGTACAGAAGGAACCCAAAGAACAATAAGCTTCACCAAAGCCGCTACAGCAGCCCGTTCTATGCTCGTTCCGCTGAACTTTCAGGCTCGCTTGTGAAAATCGGCAGGACGATTTCCCGAAATCGGCAGGGAGATTTTCCAAAATCGGCAGGGAGATTTCCAAAAAACAACAAGTGGATTTCCAAAAAAGAACAAGTCGATTTCCCAAAAAGGCCAGCATGATTTTATTTTAAATGAATGAGAAAGTGGTTCAATGGGTATGAATTCAATCGAAATAATTCTTGTTAAATGCCTGATGGACAACTGACGGGAATAAAAAAACCGGGCTTCAAAAGATGCCCGGCTTCCTTAATAACCTCAAAAATATCATGGCGATACAATGATGGGTACGTCTATTTCTCCTTGGGTAACTTCAATTTCTTCGTCCACCCCACCTGTAAACTTCTTGATGGTGCCGGTAAAAGTCCCGATCACCCTGCCCTGAACGTCTTGGGTGATTTCGGTAATGGTAACTGAAACCGGTAAATATTCGTCGTTTTCTTCGTCATAATTGGTATAAAACTCATTCGGGTCTTCGGTGGTTCCCAATGAAACTTCGATGATGACCTCGTCTTCTTCGGTAAAAGTTCCCACCTCCAAACCGCCCGGAACGATGATTCTCAGGTCTTGCAGCTCATCATTTTGGCCGGTAATCAGCGCATTGGTTACTTGCCCCG
The DNA here is from genome assembly GCA_023433225.1 of Bacteroidota bacterium. GTDB lineage: Bacteria > Bacteroidota > Bacteroidia > Flavobacteriales > Weeksellaceae > Moheibacter. Next base: position 4,283 of record JAEZDQ010000065.1, read on the forward strand.
TCGCATGTGCATCGGTGCTGAAGTCCAAAAGTACGTTGTCAAATTTCCCTTTCAGGATGCCATCTCCGCCTTCTTCCATGGTAAATGGGATTTCATTAAAAATCCCGTTGGTAATTTCAAATTCCTCACCCGTTGTGATGTTCATCACCTCTCCGCTAAAGGTTCCGGTCACGACCATATCGAACATATTGAGTTCTGAGATGTGTACAATCAACGGTTGCAATTGCCCTGCGGAATTGATGTTTGCAAAGTTGCCTAAATCCCCGCCCAACGTCAGCATAATCATGGCTCCCCCACCTTGGTTATAAGTCCCTTCCTGCAAGGGTTGGGTAAATGATATTTTAATGGTTTGGCCTTCTTCATTGGCTCCGTCGATACTGGTTGCCGCGTCGTTGGAAACGGCAGAAACCGTGGTACTGAAATCATAGAGCGTCCCGTCTAATTCAGCGGAATAGGTGCCCGGCAGGACCGGCGTTAGGAATTCGTCGCCAGGAGTCAGCAATTCGCTATCTGAGCAACTTTGGAAGATTACCAGAAAAACCATGACGAGGCCGAAATATCTTTTCATTTTTTAATTTTTGCTAAAAATAGTATAAATAACTTTATCTTTTTAACGGAGTTTAAGAAAAAGTATTGTTTAATAAGGGTTACTGCTCATTTCTCCGGAAACAATCCCAAGCGCAGACGAGGTTCCGATTCGCTTTACACCCAATTGGATCATCGCTTCTGCATCGGTTTTTGTTTTCACGCCGCCCGATGCCTTTACGGAAAGCGGCGAAGCCGCATCAAGCATCAGCCGGATGACATGCTCATTGGCGCCATTGGGCTCACCGTTCTGTGTTTCAAAGAATCCGGTCGAGGATTTAACGAATACATTTTCCGGCGGATAACCGGAAAGCTTTTCCAAGACGATTTCTTTAATCAGTCGGGATAATTTCACAATTTCACCATCCGTCAAAGCGGCGGTTTCGATGATCCATTTCACCACCTTTCCTTCTTTCAGCCCTAATCGGGAACAAGCTTCCACTTCTTCCCTTACTTTTTCTTCATTGCCTTTTTTAAATGCGGTATAGTCCACCACGAAGTCCAGTTCGTCGGCACCATCGGCAACGGCTTTTTGTGCTTCCGACAATTTTTCTGCAACGGAACCTTTTCCTTCCGGGAAATCGATGACGGTGCCTAATTTGACCTTGGCTTGTTTTTCGTCTATCAGCATCCGCACCGAACGCACATAGTCCGGGCGAATCATCATCGCATAGAAACCGTTTTCAATCGCTTCATGGGTCAAATAGTGTATTTTTTCTAAGGTTTCGGAATCGGACAATCCACTCTGTTTGGGCGTCTTAAGGTAGGTGGAATCCAAATAGGCAGCTAACTTCATTATTCAAAATCATTGGGTTTAGAGCGCAAATTTAATGATTTAAAATGGCATAAACCGGAAAATGGTCACTATATCCGGCCAAATATTTATTACCGGCATAAGTGCGAAATGGCCTTCCCTGAAACCCCGGGTTCCTGTCCTGTAAAAACCTTTCCCGGAAAACTTCGGCGTTTTTAAATTCCAATCCGCCGGGCTGGAGAAAAGCTTGTGAAAAAAGCATTTGATCAAATAAAATCCAGTTTCCGTCATGCGTTAGCGAACCTGTGTTTTTTTTCAGTTCCCACATCGGGTTATAAAGTTCGTTGGGACTTATACCTCGGGTCTGTCGGGTCCTTAGAATCCCCACAGCGTCCGAATCATCGGGGTTTCCATTCATATCTCCCATCAAAATGATATAGGCTTTAGGGTCTTGGGTTAAAATTTCATCCATGCGATGCCGGATTTTTTTTAAAATTAAATTCCTGAAATCCTGATTTACATCAAAATCTCTGCGTGAAGGAAGGTGCACCACAAAACTGTTTAAGAGAAATGATTGGAATTGAAATTGGATATACAATACATCGCGGGTATAATCAGTCGGACTGCCTGTTTCCGGAAAAACCATCCGCATCGGTTCAACCTGTACCGGAAAAATAAATTCTTTCCTGTAAAGCATTGCTGTGTCCATCCCTCTTTCATCCAAGGAATCGAAATGGATATATTGGTAACCAAACTCCTCCAAAAACCGGGAGTGAATCAAATCATTCAAAACATTTGCATTTTCAATTTCAGCCAACCCCACAAACAAAGGCGGCATTCCCGTTTTTTCCCAGCCCAATCGGCTGATAGCTTGGCCAATTTTATTGACCTTATCCGCATACCTGTTGTTTGTCCATTTTTTACTGCCCTGAGGGGTATAATCCGCGTCATGGATAACAGCATTGTCCCGACAATCAAAAAAATTTTCAGTGTTGTAAAATCCAATGGAAAAAACTTTCATCAACCTTCCTTTTTTTTTAAAACCAATTTATAAATCTACAATGATTTTCTTTCTTTATTTTTACAATCGAATAAAATATAAATAATCCATGCCCATCCAGTATTATTTTGAAATCATCGGGACGATTGTTTTCGCCATTTCCGGTGCTTTGGCTGCAGATGAAAAATCTGGGCAAGATTGGTTTGGTGTAACTTTCGTGGGTTTCATCACGGCCATAGGGGGCGGTAGTTTACGCGACATGCTGTTGGGTAGTTATCCCTTGGTTTGGGTCAACGATGTCAACTTCATTTATGCAATTATTGTGGGAATTGTATTGATGCGAATTTTTTATGGTTCACTCGACCAATACCGGCGGGAACTGTCCTTGTTCGACACAATGGGTATTGCACTCTTTACCGTTTTGGGAACACAAAAAGCACTCGATTTGGGTGTCCATCCGGTCATTGCCGCCATCATGGGAATGTTTTCTGCGGTCATGGGCGGTGTTCTCCGCGATACTCTTACCAATTCTACACCCGTGATATTCAGGAAAGAAATTTATGCTACCGCCTGTTTAGCGGGGGCAACACTTTTTTTAATCCTCAACCATTTTGAAGTTCACCGGACTTTCAATTTCATTGTTTCCGGTTTATTTATCATCACCATTCGGGTATTGGCTGTTTATTTCAAATGGAGTATCCCTAAATTCAAATCATCATGATTGAAATGACTAACCCTAATATCTGGACCGGCCGTTTGGATGACGAAGACGGCGAATTGGGCAAACGCTGGCACCAAGCGGTTCAAATCCGGACTTTCAGCGAATTGCCATATACCGAAGAAAAACACATTGCGCTGTTGGGCTTTTGCTCCGATGAAGGAGTGCGCAGGAACAAAGGAAGAACCGGTGCGAAAGTGGCTCCCGATGTGATTCGGAAAAGTTGTGCCAACCTGCCTTTCAATGAAAACAAACAACTTCCGATTTCGGATTTCGGAAATGTCGTATTTGAAGGCAATGATTTAGAAACGGGTAGAAAAATACAAGTTCAATCGGTGTCTGAATTGATTCAAAAAAACTATTTCCCCATTATTTTAGGCGGCGGGCACGAAACGGCTTTGGGGAACTTTTTAGCTTTGTCACAAACCTTTGACGAAATCGGCATCATCAATATCGATGCGCATTATGATTTGAGGATTCCGGTCGAAGGAAGCACTTCCGGAACCCCTTTTTTTGAAATGGCTCATTTTTGTCTTCAAAATGGACATGAGTTCAACTATTTCTGTATGGGAATTCAATCCACGGGAAATACCGATGCCCTTTTAGAGCGAGCAATTTCATTGAATGTTCAAACCATTTCGGCGGATGAAATACATCTTGATTTGAACCAAAGCCTTGCTGAACTGGAAAAGTTTATGGGAAAACATTCCGCCATTTACCTAAGCATTGATTTAGATGTTTTGGACGGTGCTTTTGCACCGGGCGTCAGCGCGCCTTGCGTGAATGGCCTTACCCCGTTTCAAGTCAAGTCAATTGTTCGAAAAATCATTCAAAGCAGGAAATTAAAATTAGCGGATTTGGTGGAACTTAACCCTGAATTTGATCAGGATAACCGCACCGCGAAATTAGCGGCACATTTTATGCAGGAATTTACCCAAATGTAGTTGAATCTATGTCTGCGCTTTATCCTTTGAAATTTCTACCCCAACCCCAATACCGAATTTGGGGCGGGAATAAACTCAACGAAGTTTTACCGACAGAATTACAAATGGAAAATCTGGGTGAAATCTGGTGCATTTCAGGCGTCTCAGGAAACCTGAGCATCGTTGAAAACGGAAGTTTGAAAGGTAAAAACCTCAATGAAATCATTGAAATTCATGGAGCGGAATTACTCGGAAAAAAGGTTTGGGAAAAATTCGGAAAGGAATTCCCGCTGTTGGTTAAATTCATTGATGCTGCAGAACCCTTGTCGGTTCAAGTCCATCCAAACGATGAACAAGCTAAGCGTTTACACAATTCTTTCGGTAAATCTGAAATGTGGTACATCTTGGATGCAGAAGAAGGTACCGAATTGATTCTCGGTTTTGAAAACGAAATTACAAAAGAAGATTATTCCGAACACTTGCGGAACGAATCTCTGGAAAATATCTTACGGAAAGTACCCGTTTCCAAAGGTGATGCGGTTTACATTCCGGCGGGGCGGGTTCATGCCATCGGCAAAGGTGTGCTCTTGGCCGAAATCCAACAAAGTTCCGACATTACCTACCGGATTTATGATTATAACCGCATCGACAAAGACGGAAAAAAGCGGGAGCTGAATACTGAATTGGCCATCCAGACAATTGATTTTACCCCGATTGCTGAACCCAAAACCTCTTATTCCAAAACCCTTAACCAATTTTCAACACTGATTGATTCACCTTATTTCGCCAGTAAAATTTTCAAAGGGGACAAACCGATGGAAGTCACTAAAAGGGAAGAGTTCCGGATTTACCTCTGTACCGAAGGAACCGCAAAGTTCAAAACAGAGAATGCGGAAGTGGAATTAAATAAATATGAATCTCTTCTGATGCCCGCCGGGATTGCTTATGAAATCATTCCGGAAAGCTGTACTTTGATTGAAGTAGAAGTCCCATGAGTTGCATTATAAGCTTCGGCACACAAATTGCAACCAACATACCGTTGAACATCAAATAATTCTTATATTTGCAACGCAATCAAAGCCAATGAGAAATCCGCTTTTTTACGCCAAAATCTTGCTCTTCGGAGAATACGGCATCATCGAAGATTCCAAAGGCCTTACCATTCCATACAATTCCTACAAAGGCTCACTCAAATTCAATAAGAAATCCCAAGGGAAAATTTCCAACCAAAGCATCGACCGTTTCGCCGCTTACTTGGAAGAAAATTTTGCGGATGAATTTGACATGGAAAAACTCAATGCCGACATTGAGCGGGGCATGCACTTCGATTCTACCATACCTCAAGGCTATGGAGTGGGGAGCTCCGGCGCATTGGTTGCCGCGATTTATGAACGTTATGCAACCCATAAAATTGACATCAGTGAAGGCATTTCCAAAGAATCTATTGCGAAGCTGAAAGAAACGTTCTCCAAAATGGAGTCTTTCTTCCACGGCAAAAGTTCCGGCATCGACCCGCTGATTTGTTACCTCAACCTGCCTTTGTTGATTAATTCAAAATCAGACATATCCACGATTGGGATACCGGAACAGAAAGAAGGAACAGGCGCAATTTTCCTTGTGAACTCCGGTGCGCCGGGTGAAACCGCGCCCATGGTTCAAATCTTTTTCGAGAAGCTTAAACAAGAAGGTTTCCGCAATACTTTGAAAGAAGAATTCATCAAATACAACAATGCCTGCATCGATTCCTTTGTCAAAGGAGATTTCAACCCTTTGTTCAGCAACCTGAAAAAACTATCGACTTGGGCGTTTCTACACTTCAAACCCATGATTCCACAACGGCTGTTGGACGCTTGGCAATACGGGATTCAAACGAATTCCTATTACCTGAAACTCTGCGGTTCCGGCGGCGGCGGCTATGTTCTGGGATTTACCAAAGACTACGAACAAGCCAAACTACACTTGAAAGAATTTGATACTGAAGTAATTTATAAATTCTGATTATGGAACGTTTCAATTTCGAACAAGACACCCACGGCGGTTTTTTTTTCCTCTATGATGACCAAACCAAGTTAGGCGAAGTCACCTTCAGAAAGAGAGGGGAAGACGAAATTGTCATCAACCACACCTATGTCAAGCCTGAATTCGAAGGAAGGGGCTTTGGAAAGAAGTTGGTTGATAAGGTGCTTGAACATGCACAAAGCGAAGGCTTAAAAGTTTCCGCAACCTGTTGGTTTGCCGAGAAGGTAATGCAATCAAAGCCGAATGCCTGAACTTCGCCCGCGGTACTTGCTTATCAAGATGCTGGCACTCTTCACCGTCATACGCGGATACAACATCGCAATGCTTGTACTCGCCCAATACATGGCCAGCCTCTTCATCTTTAATGAAGGCAAGAATCACCTGGAAATCCTCTTTGACAAGCATCTGACCTTCATCATCGTCGCATCTGCATTGAGCGTGGCTGCCGGCTACATCATCAACAACTTCTATGATTTGGAGAAGGACGCCATCGACCGCCCGCTGCAACATTACGTGGAAAGGTTTATTTCACAAGGTTTTAAGTTGAATGTATTCCTCGGCTTGAACTTGATGGCACTCGTCATCGGATATTTGGTATCCTGGCGGGTGAGCTTGTTCTTCCTGTCCTACCAGTTCCTGGTATGGTTCTATTCGCATAAAATCAACAAACTGGTATGGTTGAACAACATCTATTCAGTCATACTCATGGTGTTCCCATTCTTTGCGTTGTTCATTTATTATGAGAACTTCTCACCCATCATTTTTCTTCATGCCGGGTTTCTGTTTTTGTTATTGCTCATTACGGATATACTCAAAGACCTCACTTCTTCGACTGCCGACACGATTTACAACTACCAAACCCTGCCCGTCGTTTATGGCGACAAACGCACCAAACAAGTGCTCACCACGCTTGTGGTACTGATTTCCCTGCTTTCCATTTACATGGGGTATGACAGTGGCACGGGGTATATGCGCTACTTCTTCCTGTTCGGTTCACTGCTGATGTTGGTGTTGTTGATACCGCTATGGCATTCGAATTCCAAGACCACTTACAAACTATTACACCTGACCTTTAAACTATTGATTGCATTCGGCATCTTCAATATGGTCTTCATTGATTTAAATCCCTTAGATTTGCAAAAGATTATATAATCCATTCTTTCTGAATGTCAAGTTTGATTCAGACAGAAAACACATAGCATTCTAATTATGAAAAAGAGACAGGAAAGGCGAGATGCTTCCCCGAAGAAACCGGCGGGAAGTTCAAAACCACAATCCCGCACGCCGGGCAAACCCTTCAAACCCCGTTTGAAGAAGGCACCCGAAGACGACGGAACCATTCGTTTGAACAAATACATCTCTAATGCGGGCATTGCATCGCGGCGCGAGGCAGACGAGTTGATTAAAAGCGGCTTGGCACAAGTCAATGGAAAAGTCATTACCGAAATGGGCTACAAAGTCCAGCCGGGCGATGTGGTAAAGTTTGATGGCAGGGTGATCTCTGCCGAGAAGAATGTGTACATCTTGCTCAATAAACCCAAAGGATTCATCACCACCACCAAGGATGAAAAGGACCGCAAGACCGTTATGGACTTAGTGTCCGGCGCTACAAGCGCAAGGATTTTCCCGGTCGGAAGGCTCGACCGCCAAACCACCGGCTTGCTTTTGTTTACCAATGACGGCTACCTAACCAAGAAACTAACCCACCCCAGTCATTCCGTCAGGAAGATTTACCATGTAAAGCTCAACAAGAAGCTCACCCATGCTGACTTGGATGAAATCAAAAAAGGCGTTCGGCTCATACCGGAAGGCATTGCCAAAGTGGACAATGCTTCTTTCATCGAAGGTAAACCAAAGGATGAAGTGGGCATAGAAATCCACATCGGTTGGAACCGGGTAGTCCGCCGTATATTCGAAAAGTTGGGTTATGAGGTGGAACTCCTCGACAGGGTTTCCTTTGGCGGACTCACCAAAAAGAACCTCAAGCGCGGTGATTGGCGCAAACTCACCGACCAAGAAGTCAACTTCTTAAAGATGCTCTAAACCCTCATCAGCTTATGAAATCCCTTGTTCTACTTGGCTTGTTGCTGGTTTTCACCCCTCAACCCAATCAGGTGGACGAGGAATGTACCTGTAAAGGATTCAAGTTATATGGTAAAATCAAAGTAGTCGAAAATTTCCCTGATGTGAAAGTCAAGGTGGTGGAACATTTCCCCGATTTGAAAGTTAAACTGGTAAACCATTTCCCCGACCACTGTGGGGAGTGGCAGATAGTCGAGCATTTCCCTGATACCAAAGTACAATTTGTGGAGCATTTCCCCGACATTGAAATCCAATATGTCGAGCATTTCCCGGGTAAGCCCTGAGGTTTTTCAACCTGTCATTTGTGCCTCCGCAAACCCGCACTGGTAGCGGGATAAAAAAGCACACGTGGTTTAGGGTCAAACCACGTGTGGTTTCACCCAACATCACGTGTGGTTTGTAACGAAAGCACGCGTGGTTTTATGTGAAACCACGCGTGCTTTAAATTCAAATGACCTTAGGGTTACTTTTTGTACTTCTCAAACTTGGCATTTCGGATCGCTTGCCTGATCCTGTCGCCAGGTGTATAATTTACTTTGACACCCAAAATATCCCTCGAAGCCTCGAAGTCAGATTCTCTATCTACACCTGCACTTTTGATACTGGGGTAGAGCGTACCTAACCTGTCTAAACGGACAGTGCTTCCGTGGGCAAGTGCAATTTGGATCTCATTCTCAAGCGCAATGATTACGCCTCGGATGTCCGGTTCACTGAGTGAACCTGATTTTTCGATGATTCTGACCAAATCATCGGTAGTGACATCTTCTTCACGGACAATGGTACCATACCATTTTTTGGTTCCTCCACCGGCAACACCGGGTTGACCTTTCTCAATTAATCGATACTTGATTGACATAATACTGAAAGTATAATAGCTTACCCAAATGTAAACAATTGGCTTAATATCAACAAACTAATGGCAATATTTTTTTAATGTGCCTCCAGCCAATTTTCTCCCGCACCTATTTCGACTTCCAATGGCACCTGCATTTTCACGGCATTTTCCATGGTCTCTTTGATGATGGGACGGATGGTTTCGAGTTCCGATTTGGGTACATCAAACACCAATTCATCGTGAACCTGTAAGAGCATCTTGGTTTGGAAACTTGCTTTCAGGATTCTTTGGATGTTGATCATTGCGATTTTGATGATGTCCGCCGCGCTGCCCTGAATGGGGGCGTTGATGGCATTGCGTTCGGCATGGCCGCGAACCACGGCGTTGCGTGAGTTGATGTCTTTCAAGTACCGCCTTCTTCCCAGTATTGTTTCCACAAAACCTTGTTCACGCGCTGTTTGGATTTGGTTTTCCATGTACTGTTTCAGTACCGGGTAGGTTTCGTAATAGGCATCTATCAACTGCTTTGATTCCGAACGGGACAAGCCGGTTTGTTCGGCCAAACCAAAGGCCGACACCCCATAGATGATGCCGAAGTTTACGGTCTTGGCTTGGCTCCTTTGTTCGCGCGTCACCTCTTCCAAAGCGACATTGAACACGTTGGCCGCCGTGGCGCGGTGGATGTCTTCGCCTTTCATGAAAGCTTCGAGCATGGCGGGGTCTTGGGACAATTCTGCGATGATACGCAATTCGATTTGGGAATAGTCGGCAGAAACCAGGAGGTGGTCGGTGTCTCTCGGCACAAAAGCTTTCCGGATTTCACGCCCCTGCTCGGAACGAATGGGGATGTTTTGCAGGTTGGGGCTCACCGATGCCAAGCGTCCCGTCGCTGCAACCGTCTGGCTGAATGTGGTATGGACACGCCC
>JAEZDQ010000099.1 GCA_023433225.1 Bacteroidota bacterium
GGTATCAAGGATTTTCACCCCGGTGCCTTCCACTTCTTCCACCATTTCCCGTGCATAGGTCGCGATGCCACTCATGCGCTGCATACAATTCAGCACCAACCGTTCAGAAGTGAGGATGGAACGCGCAGAACCTTTTACCCGAAAAGCTATATCGCCCGTTTCGGCCATATCGCCGTCATTCATCAGTATTTCGATTTGAAGGTTTTCATCGTAAAATTTGAAAATTTCTACCGCCAATTCTATACCGGCCAATACGCAACCTTCTTTTACCAACAACCGGGCTTCAACCTGTAATTCCTTCGGAACGCTGCCCAAAGTTGAATGGTCGCCGTCGCCGACATCTTCTTTAAACGCCTCGGAGATAAAGTGGCGTAATCTTTCTATGGTAACATAATCCGGCCTTTTCATATATTTCAAATAAAAATGGTGGCTTCGAGAACCTCAGCCACCGTCAAATTTATTGTTTTAATTCTAAATTAAAACTTCAAATCTCCGTTTACTTCACGTACGGCTTTGGCTGCAACCGCGAATTTTTCTTTTTCTTCATCGGACAAAGAGATTTCAACTATTTTTTCTACACCATTGGCTCCGATGATTGCCGGAACACCTAGGCAGATATCTTTTTCACCATATTCGCCATCCAGTAATAAAGAGCATGGAATCATTTTTTTATGGTCACAAAGAATGGAATGAACCAAAACGGAAACGGCGGCACCAGGTGCATACCAAGCGGAAGTCCCCAAAAGTTTGGTCAACGTAGCTCCGCCGACTTTGGTTTCTTCTACCACATAATCGCGTTTTTCCCGGCTTAAAAATTCAGAAACCAATACACCGTTGCGTGTGGCTTTATCAATCAGGGGAACCATTCCGGTATCGGAATGCGCGGCTATCACCATTCCGTCCACATCAGAAATCGGGCATTCCAATGCTTCCGCCAAACGGTATTTGAAACGGGCAGAATCCAGCGCACCTCCCATGCCGATGATTCTCTCCTTGGGTAAACCGGAAGTTCTATGTACCAAATAAGCCATTGTATCCATTGGATTGGACACGACGATGATAATTACATCCGGTGAATGTTTAACCAAGTTTTCCGTTACTTCTTTCACTATCCCGGCGTTGATACCGATCAGTTCTTCGCGGGTCATACCCGGTTTTCTCGGAATCCCCGAAGTGATGACCGCTACCTTTGAACCGGCGGTTTTGGCGTAATCGGCGGTGGTTCCCGTGATTTTGGTATCGAAACCATTCAATGAAGCGGTTTGCATCAAATCCATTGCTTTGCCTTCGGCAAAACCTTCTTTGATGTCCACCAATACGACTTCAGATGCAAAATTTTTCATCGCTATGTATTCAGCACAACTTGCTCCTACGGCACCTGCGCCTACAACGGTTACTTTCATATTTTCTTGTTTTAATTGATTCTTTTAGCGGTGTAAAGATAAAGATTTCATTATAATAACCTTGAATAGGCAGCGATTGTTTGATAAAAAAAGTCCTCTGAAATTGAAGAGGACTTTCTTGAAAAAATGTAATAAAAAAAATTAAACTATTTATGAAAATGAGTCAATTAGAATCCAATTCCGCCTCCGGGCGCAGATTGGTTGGTTTCCTGCTGGATGTTTCGCTTTCTCACATCGCCGCCGAAATTGTAGGAAAAGCCTACGTATAGTGTATGGGCTTCCCAATGGAATTTGCCCACGCCCCGGTCGGGATTGTCAATGTGCGCTTCCGCATGGAAGGTTTTGAAAATATCACTCACCCGCGCAGTAAGTGCCGCTTTGCCGTTCATGAAAGAATACCGGGCACCCAAGTCAATGCGCCACATCGGTTGCATTTCACCTTGGATGAATTTGAACGGACCTCTGTACATGAAGAAATTTTGAATCGTGAGGTTTTTAACAACAGTAAAATTATTGTTGATTCGAACATTCCAGGGAACGCCGGTTACTTCTTCATTGCCTAAATAAAATTTATTGGCAAAAACATCAAAACTCGCATTAAAACTCCACCAGTTCAGCGGCTTGTAATTGGCACTGACTTCCAATCCGTAGCTTTCGGAATCGTCATAATTGACCCAACGCTGATTGATGACGACCGAGTCATTCGGGTTTCTCTCCAGCGAACGGAAAATCATGTCGTTTACTTTGCGGTAAAATACATTGGCATTGATGCTTCCACCTTTAAACCTTTGCAAATAACCGAGTTCATACGAATTTGTAAATTGCGGTTTCAACTCCGGGTTTCCTTCGCTTTGCATGGTTGAAGTGCTCCATTCTGGCACAGGTGTAATTTGCCCGATAGATGGACGATCCACTCTGCGGCTGTAGTTCAACAAAAGTTGGCCTCTTTCGGTTACGTCGTATGTAAGGAAGGCCGAAGGATAAAATTCGGTATAATCATTTTTATACAAACCGGGGCCTAAAGGAGCGACTGAATAATCGGCATTCTCCTCGACCATTTCGGCCCGTACTCCCAACTGAACGCCGAATTTCCCGAAAGTCTGGCCATAGTTAACATAAGCGGAATAAATATCACGCGTAAAATCAAAATCAATGTCGGGCGAAAAGGCAATCGGGTTTTCGTCATCCGTTGTAAGCACCTGACCAGAAAGCATTTCATTTTGATTGTTTTCTTGGCGAAACTGCGCTCCGGCTTCAATTTTACCGCCATCGACGATTTGGTTTGTATAGTCCAAATTGATTCTCGTATTGGTGTTTTCACCTTCCCTGAATTCCGAAAATAAGGCGTCTTCAGGAAAAGTGTTGATGTAATTCCGGGTATCGTCGTTTGTGGATGCGGAATAAATCGCGTCCAAAACAATATGGTGATCCGGTTTCCCAAAATCTTGTTTGAAGTTCAAACTATAATCTTGGTTCTTGTAATAGCCTTCTGAATCATTGAAATTATTATAGAAGATATTGGTCGAATTGTTTAGTACATTGGCATCGGCCACGCCTTTTCCGTCATGGAAAAACTGGTTGGTATAAAGGGTTAAAGCGGTTTTTTCGCTGATAAACCAGTCAAATCCCACCTTAAAAACATGTGATTGGTTTTCATCGACCACATCAAAATACTGGTCCAAACGGGTATCTAAATTCTCCACCGTCCCATGGAAACGGTTTTTGCCGGAATTGGCGTTGTAACTCCCGAAAAAGTTGAAATCACCCGTATTGACATTCGCGTTCAAAGAAGCATTGTGACGCGATTTATCACCCTGTGTAAAGCCGAGGTTCAAACTTCCATTGTAACCTTTCCGCTTGTTTTTATGGGTGATGATATTGATAATCCCAGAATTTCCTTCAGGTTCATATTTGGCGGAAGGGTTGGTGATGATTTCCACTTTTGCAATCGCGTCCGATGGGAGTTGTTTCAATAATTGCGCAGCGGGAATATTGGAAGGCTTCCCGTCCACCATGACTTTTACATTTTCATTTCCACGCAAGGAAAGTTCGCCGGTTTGCTGGTCGACACTCACAGAGGGGATATTGTTCAAGACTGCGGCGGCGTCCGCGCCTGCACTGACTAAATCCTTCCCGACATCGACCACTCTTTTGTCGATTTCAGTCCGGTATTGGGACGTTTCCGCCCGGATTTCCGCGCCTTCCAGTGTAATTACATCGGAGCCCATGACAATCGCACCCAAATGGGTAACGGGACTTTCAATTTTTATATCTTGGATCTTGTCGGTGAAACCTACCGCAGTTACCACCAATTCATAAGTTCCATATTCCAAGTTTTCTATTGTAAAAGATCCGTCATCGCCCGACATTCCACCGGAGATAAGGTTTTGGGATTCTCCTTTTGTATAAATTTCTACGGAACCGTATGGAATCGGATGTCCGCCGGCATCCTGAATTTGGCCCGACAGCGTACTTTTTTGGTTTTGAGCCGATAAAACCGTGCTTACAATGAAAAATATTAATGTTAAAATCCTGACCTTCATAATTGTTTTGATTTGAATATACCTTGTTAATAAATCTGTCTGCGTTTTTTAATTGGATTGTAATTATAAGTTGACTTCGAATTCCTGTTGTTACAAAAATTTTAAATTAAATTGAAAGCTATTTAAAACCGAAACCCGCAAAATTCTTTTTGGGCGACTTCTTGCCGTAAATAACCACTGCATCTAAGGATATAAAATTTTCTTCTAATTGAATGACACCCAAATCGCCGGTGGATTTATTTAATTGGAACGACTTGGTTTTTTCTTTGTATCCCAAAGCTTTTACGACCATTTCGTATTCTCCTTTTGGCAATGAAGGAAAAACGAAACTTCCATCTTCGGCCGTTTCCGTTTCATAAATCCGGTTGGAGCCATTCTTTGGGTAAATTTCCAAAGAGCTTTTCTCTATACTGAATCCCGAAGGGTCTTGTACAGTACCCGTTAATCCTTCATTTTTGAAATTAGACACGATCAATAAAGTTGAAATCAAAAGCGTCGCGAGCATTAATATTGAATTTTTCATAATTATATTGTTTTACACATTACTTGGTTTTGCATAATACAGGTAAACAGTTTACCCATTTTTAAACATAAGACGGAAAGTTTCAGAACTTGTTACAGTTTCTTTTGAAAAAATTATTATTCACATTTATTC
>JAEZDQ010000155.1 GCA_023433225.1 Bacteroidota bacterium
GTTCGAGTTTGGGCAAGTGTAGGAAATGGAAAACGTTTGCGCGCCAAGCCAGTTTTGAAATCTCAGGGTTTTCCGAAACCAATACCACATTAAGCGGCATATGAAGTTGGGTAATTTTCCGGAGCAATAAACGACTTTTGGGCGAATCTTCCTTTAAATAAAGAAATGCGAAATTATTTTCGATGTAGCTTTCCAAGATTTTTTCTTGCTCTTTAATCGCCTCTAATAATTCAGGATTTTTGAAATTGTAATAATTGCTCATCGATTAATTATTTATCAGGGCTAAATTATCGCATCCCGTTTGGCTTCCGGCATCACAGCCTTTTTGGTACCAATATTTGGCTTTGTATAGATCTTGTTCAATCCCTTCACCCAAATCATACAAATACCCCAGATTGGTCATGGCATTTCCGTTGCCCAGATCAATTGCCTGGCGGTACCAATAGATGGCTTGATTGTAATTTTGTTTCACGCCGTTTCCGTATTGGTATAAGATACCCAAGTTGACCATGGCTACCGCGTTTCCTCTTTCTGCGGCCGCATTATACCAATAAGCTGCGGTTTCATAGTTTTGCGGAACCCCTAAGCCTTTTTCATGTAAAAACCCCAAGTTCGCCATGGCAACCACATTGTTGAGGTCGATTGCTTGTTCGTACCAGAATTTGGCTTTTTCATAATCCTGTGAGATGCCCATTCCATGTTGGTACATATATCCGATACTTGCCATGGCCGAGGAATTGTTTTCGTTTGTTTCAATTGCTTCGATGTACCATGTGAGTGCGGTCAGGTAATCTTGTGCCACACCGACTCCGTTGCTGTACATATAACCGAGGTTGCTCATAGCGATGTCATCGCCCATGTTTGCCGCGGTTTGGTAAAGATAAAGTGCTTGTTCGTAATTCTGTCTCACCCCATAGCCGTATTGGTACATATAACCGAGATTGGTGTTTGCCGAAGCGTTTCCTTTCTGAGCCGCTTTGCTGTACCAGTTGAAGGCTTCCTTGTAATTTTGCGGAACGCCCAAACCGTATTGGTATAAATAGGCCAATGAAAACATGTTTTCAGGACGGTTGTTGATGTCGTAATTCAAGAATTCGATGGCTTGGCGGCTGAGATCCTCCGATAAGGAAAATCTTTGTAAAAGTGCTTGGTAAAGGCATTTTGTATAAATATCCATCGATTTTTCGGAAAGTGTTTCCGGAGTGATTTTGTCTTTTTGAATCGCTACCGAGAAATAGGTGATGTTGGATGTAAATCCTTTTTGGTCGCCTGTATTTGCTGCCGTCAGGGCGTTGTTGAGGAAGTCAATGTAGTCGTCTTCCTGCGCCGAAACGCAGAGTGGTATTCCGATGAGGAAGAGGAAGATGAAGTGTTTTTTTAAATGGAAGGTTTTCATTTTGTTGATTTTTTAGAAGATTTATTTCAATGAATTTAAATTATCACATCCTTTCTGATAGCCTGCCTGACAGGATTTATTGAACCAAAACCGGGCTTCGTCTTGGTTTTGCATGACGCTGTCCCCATTGAGGAAGGATTGGCCCAAATAAACCATTGCTTCCACATCGCCTGCCTCCGCCGCTTTTTTAAACCATTTTCGGGATTCAGTAGGGTTTGCGGTTACCTTTTTTCCGTTCAGGTACATCAAACCGAGATTGAACATGGCATCCACATGCCCTGCGTTGGATGCATTTACATAAAGTTCCACCGCTTTGTTGATGTCCTGATTGACGCCATAACCATATTCGTATAAATAAGCCAGCCCGTGCATTCCCGGACCGTTTCCTTTTAAGGTTGCTTTTTCAAACCAATATTTTGCCTGCGAATAATTTTTCTGCATATAATAAATGTTGCCTATATTATTCATTGCAGTAGCGGAATTGCGGAAATTAATCGCTTTTTCGTACCAGTAAATGGCTTTGTCGAAATCTTGGCTTACCCCATATCCTTTGTCGTAAAGGTAGCCCAATGAAAAATAATTGTCCGGGTAATTTTCGATGTCATATTGCAGAAAAAGTACGGCTTGTTGGGCAAGGTCATTGGAAAGTTTAAACTGATTGGTGAGCGCACTGTATAAACAACGGGTATATAAATTTAGGTTTTCTTTTGAAAGGATTTCAGGCGTGATTTTATCCCGGTTCACTGCAACTGAAAAATACTTGAGATTCGAGTTGAAACCCTTTTCGTCTTTCTTTCCAATGGATTCCCAAGCCTGTTCCAGAAAAGCGGTGTATTCTTCCTGTTGGGCTTGTACGGTAAAAGAAGTCAAAAATAATAGGATAAGAATGGGTGTTTTCATCAAGACTATTTTTTGTATTTATTATAATCGTCGCAAGAATAGTTATCTCCCAAACTACAAGCTTGAGCGTACAAAGAGAGTGCTTTATCCAAATCCTTAGGTGTTTGTAGACCATTGCGATAAATAAATGCCAGCATACCCATCGCTTGTGGGTTTTCTTCCTTTTCAAGGTTTTTTTCAAGCCAATGCTTAGCCAATGCGTAATCCCGTGGAATTCCGTCTCCGTAATAATAACAGTATGCCAGATTAAACATAGCCGATGGCATACCGGTTTCGGCAGCCTTTTTAAACCAATAGGCAGCTGCGCTTAGATCCTTTGAAATCCCTCTGCCTTGGGAATACAACACTCCTAAATTGTACATGGCATCGGGGTATTCTATGAAAGCAGATTTCTCGAACCATTCAAATGCTTTTTGGTCGTTGCTTTCCACACCCCATCCGTTGATATACAATAACCCGAGATTATACATGGCTACTTTCTGCCCTTTTAAAGCCGCTTTTTCAAACCAGCTTTTGGCAATGGTATAATCTTGTTTCACACCAATGCCCAAGGCGTATAAGTACCCTAAACTAGCCATATTATCCGGGTATTCCTCGATTTTATAATGCAAAAATTCAAATGCTTGTTCACTTAATTCCTGTGAAAATTTAAATTTATTGACAATTGCGTTGTAAAGGCTTTTGGAGTAAAGTTTAAAATTCTTTTCAGTCAATAATTCCGGTGTGATTTCATCGCGTTCGATTGCGGTAGAGAAATAACGCAGATTGGTATGAAAAGTTTTCTCATCCTTATTGAGCGCTGCTTCCAAAGCATGTTCTAAAAACGCGGTATATTCTTCCTGCTGGGAGTAACCCGAAAGGGGTAATGCAGCAAGAAAAAAGAATACCGGGATTTTTTTTAATTTCAGGACTTTCATTTTATTGATCTTAGGGAATTTATTGGTTCTTATGTTTTCTGATTTTTTGCAATTTTTCTGGTTTCCTTGTTCATGATTTGGTTCGGGAGTATAGCGACGGGGTTATTGATGGCTACGTCATTCCCCTTAATCCGTTTTTCATAAATTTAAACAATTGAATAAACAGTAATTTTCCATTAGTTAAAAAGAATCGATTGACAATGTTCCCCATAAATGGGATTAATAGATATAGCTTTTTGACAAAGTTGTTTTGCTTCTTTTTTGTTTACATTGCCACCTAAGCCGTCAAAATACATCCAGGCCAAAGGTATCAAAGCGTGTAAGCTTCCGTTGTCTTTAGCTTTTTCATACCAGTGTTTTGCTTTTAAATAATCTTGTTCTACACCTTCGCCATTTTCGTACATCTGTCCCAAATTATACATACCGTTGGGGTCTCCTAAAGCCGCAGCTTTTTCAAACCACTCTTTCGCTAATTCCAAATCTTTATTGCCGAAGAGCTCACTGTAATATAAGACACCTATTTCTCCCATCGCAGCTACGTTTCCT
The DNA here is from genome assembly GCA_023433225.1 of Bacteroidota bacterium. Lineage (GTDB taxonomy): Bacteria > Bacteroidota > Bacteroidia > Flavobacteriales > Weeksellaceae > Moheibacter. Next base: position 3,760 of record JAEZDQ010000155.1, read on the forward strand.
TTTTCAACAGCTTTTAGCAGCCAGTAAGATGCTTTGACTACATCAAGCATGGAGTACATATAATAGCAACCCAAATAGTACATGTGATCAGGATATTCTTCTATTTTATAATTCAAAAACGAAAGGAGTTGGGAATCAATATCTTCCGTAAATTGAAATTCACGGTTATATCCTTCTCCGATACAGGCACTATAAAGTTCAAAATTTTCCTTGGAAAGCATCTCCGGCGTGACGCTGTCTTTCTCCATTGCAGTAAGGAAGTACCGCAGATTGAGGTTGAAATTCTCTTCATCGTATTTCTTGGCGGCTTCCAGTGCTTGATTTAAAAATCCGGTGTATTCCTCCTGCTGGGCGTTTACAGCAGTTGTGAAAAAAAAGATTAGTAAAATGGTTAAATAAAAAGGTTTCATTCGTTTCTGTTTTTACTGTACGCAGTTAAGCAAATTTTTCGCTTCGGTGCCGCCGGGGTTTGCTTTCAGCGCACTTTTCAGTTTAGCGACGACTTGAGTCTGACAGGTTGGATTGTTTTTGCAACCCTCGCAGCCGTCCACGCTGATCATGTTCTTGGCCCATTGCAGGTCTTTGTTGTATTGCTTTATGTCTGCATCGTTGACCTTGTTTTCGTCTTTTTTGGGTTCTACTTTCGTGTCTTTTTGTATTTCTTTTATTCTGTTTCGCGCATCGCTTACATATTGTCCGTTTGGATATTTATTAATGTAGTTCTGATAGGATTTTTGGGTATTGGATTTTTTGGCCGAACTCCAATCGCTGCTTTCCTTTTCTTTTGCCAATGTTTGGTTCAAAACACGGATGCGGTTGTTGATTTTGTTTTTTTCCGCTTCGGCATCGGCCGGTAAGGTGGTTAGCAAAGATTGGTATTCTGCGATTGATTTAGCGGCTGATTGGGAGTGCTCTGCATTTAAAACATCATCGAATCGGTCATTGAATTCCTTTCGCCAGTCAGTTTGTGGCTGGGTAGCAGTCAATGCTTTCACCGAATCTTCTTTTGCAGCGATTTCTAATGAATCTTTTCCGGTAGTCACTAATTCGTCCGTAATGGGCATTTCATTTTGGTTTCCTGAAAATACGCCGGAGGCATACAGGATACCTGCCAAACATAGGATTCCGACTACCGACCCAATCAGGATTAAATTCTTGTTGGATTTCTTTTCGGGAGCGGTTTTCTGCGCAGGAGCCGTTTCTTTATTAGGGTTTTGACTGGTCGCGAAAATATCTTTGAAATCGTCAAAAGTTTTTTCTTCTTTCGGTGCTGGGGGCGGTGTATTGAGTAATTCTGTGGATTCCGGCATCGGGTTTTCCACCGGTTTCGATGGTGCTGGGGTGCTGAGCAATTCGGTTCCGCCTTTGTTTTCTTCTGCTAACTTCGCAGCCGTTACCGCTTCATCCGCTTTTCTTTTTTCATCGGCTTTTTGCGCAATTTTCTCGTTGCAAGATTTAATTTTTTCATCGGCTTCCCCCTTTTCCGGAAAAAGTTCTTTTGCACCCGTGAAATAATCGATGGCCAATTCGTATTCTTCTGCGGCAGCCATATCGGAACCTTTTTTGAAAAGAATGTTGTATTCTTTTGTTTTCCGTTCCAATTCAATTTCCTTTTGCAATTCAGCTTCGAGTTGAGAGAGGGTAGTGGTAGGAAGAAATTCTTGGCGGGTAAATTTTATTTGCTCAAATGCTTCGCTTGGTTTTTTATCCGAAATCAATTGATTGATTTTAGCCAATTGCTGCACGTATTCGGGTTCTTTGCGCAAATCACTTTCAAATTCGGCGGCTGAAGAATAGCGTTCATTGTAATAAGGCGCGATGGATTTAATCACTACCGCATCCAAATACTCAGAAACAGAAGGGTCTTTTTTGAATTCAGACGGCGGGATGATTTTTTCCCTTCCGGTACTTACCATACTGCTCAACGGCGGTTTTTCCCCGGTCAACAAATGGTACAAAGTCGCGCCAATCGCATAAGTATCAAAAGTCGCATCAAAGGATTTGAGGTTGTCAATGTCACCTTGTTCGTTGGGTGAATAATGCTTTTTTCTTCCGGTAACGATCTGACTGGTGGTAGAAGTGATGTTGTTTTGAACGTTATCATAGGAAAGGGCCGAGCCAAAGTCGATTAAAATCGCATTGTCATTTTTTTTGTCAATCAAAATATTGCTCGGGCTGATGTCCAAATGCAGGATTTTTTTATCGATTTTGGTATGGATGTAATCTACCGCGCTCAACATTTGGTAGATATATTTCAAAGCGGTTTCTTTGTCCAGATGACCTCGCTCTTTGAGCATTTCCTCCAAATCGGTACTTTCAATATAATCCATCACCATGTAAGCCGTTTCATTTTCATGGAAAATATCACGGGTCCGTACGATGTTCGGGTGTTTCAAACTCCGAATGGTTTTGCCTTCGTCGATTTGGTTTTTGACGAGTTTTTGGAATTCGGTTTTTTTGTCGATATTGGAAATGCTGACCAAACCGGTATGTTCGTCCCGCTGGCAATAATCATTGTAATACAATTCTTTGATGACAACGGTTTCCGGGTTCCGGGATTCTACGTATTCTTCCCCGAAACCGGATTGTTTAAAGTAGCCGATTTCCTCTGCCAGGTAAGTAATTCCAAATCCGCCTTGGGCGATGAATTTGGTGATTTTGTACTGGTTTCGGTTCAGGATGGTTCCGTCTTTTAGGATGCTCATTTTCTTTGTTTTAGGATGCTTTTAGTAGTGCTTTATGTTTAAATTTTAATAACAATGGCCGTAAAATTATCGCTGGATAATTCCCTACATATTTCTAGGATTCTGCCTTTCAATTGTTCAAGGTTATTTTCTTTCAGAAAGTTCCGTTGGATGAAATCTTCATCAATCGCTTCCAGAATCCCATCCGAACAAAGCAAAAAATAATCTTCTTCTTGAATGGATTCTACGGTATGGACATCGATGTATGTAGGGTGTTCCGAACCTTGGATTGCACGGGTGATTTGGTTTCTTTTGGGGTGGGTTTTGGCTTCTTCCGGTGTGAGGAATCCGCTGGCTACCAATTCGTTTACAAAACTATGGTCGGTGGTTTGAAAGAGGATTTCACCGTCCCGGATATGGTAAACACGGCTGTCGCCGATGTGCGCCAAAACCGCTTTTTCGGGAAAGAGTTTCAAAAGGGTGAGGGTAGTGGCCATTCCTTGTGCGTCCGGATTTTCCCGCGTGTATTCATCAAATTGGCTTTCGGTATGAACCAAAGCTTTTTCAATCCCCTCTACAGAAAAATCGGATGTACCGAGCAAATGGTCTGCAAAAGTGCCACAGGCTTTCCTGCTGGCGACCTCTCCCTTAGAGCTTCCGCCCACGCCGTCGCAGACTAAAAATAAGTTCGAATCGGGATGGGCAAATAGATAATCCTCGTTGTACGGCCGCTTTCCGGTTTCTGAGATTGTAAAGTAGTTTGTTTCCATAGATAAAGGCTAAAATTAATCAAATTTGAAAATTATGGGATAAAAAATCTATGAAAAGTTGATTTTAATGTATGTAACCATTTTTTTTGGGTAAAAATCAACAGTTTATTGCAATGGGGAAATACGCTATTTGCCGTATTTTTAAACGCCAGATCCAATTAATGTGAAGGAGAAAAGCCATTGATTGCAGTTTTACTTCGTTTCGAACCTGTGACCGTCCCGACTTGAAAGTCGGGATGCGCTATCCAGCTGAGCCAATAAGTTTGTTAATTAAGATTTTACGCTTCCACCCTTTTATCTCTCGCTCTCTTTTATAGGCTTCAGATTTTGAACCAAATTCTTCATAATAAACCAAATTCCAATCTTTGGTTTTGGCTGTAAATCCTTTATGGTTAGAGAGGTGTTTTTTAATTCTTTGATTTAAATCCTCACAAGTATGCCCGATGTAAAATATATCTAAAGAAGGACTTTGTAAGATGTACATGCAACACATAATAAAAAAATGAAAGCCGTAAATTTACGGCTTTGAAGTGTGATCGCGACAGGATTCGAACCTGTGACCGTCTGCTTAGAAGGCAGATGCTCTATCCAGCTGAGCTACGCGACCAGTATTTTTTAATACCCGGAATCGCTGATTCTTATAAATTAAAAATCTCAAAACTTTTTTCGCAAATTTTGAATTTGTTACTTGAAATTTTGAGATTTCAAAAAAGTCGGGGTGGCAGGATTCGAACCTGCGACCTCCTGGTCCCAAACCAGGCGCGATGACCGGGCTACGCTACACCCCGAATATTTCAAGTTGCGGAGAGACAGGGACTCGAACCCTGGCGACGGTTACCCGTCGACAGATTAGCAATCTGCTCCGTTACCACTCCGGCACCTCTCCTGCTTTTCATGGAAAGCGGATGCAAAAGTAATCCTATACTTTTGTTTTTGCAAGTAAATACGGCTAATTTTTATTTATACCCGTTAACTTCTTTTTAATTAACTTTGTTTCAGGTTCATTTTAAATTTAACCATGGGAAATATAAAGCCTTTCTTCATCGCGGTTTTAGCCGTTATTCTTAGTTCTTGCGCTTCCAAACCACCGAAGGTCATCCAGCAAATTGTCCGGGATACCATCGTTGTCAATACAAAGACGGATAAATACGAGTATGCCCGCTTTGCCAAACTCGATAATTACATCGTTTCCACCAAACATTATCCCGCTTTGGGACAGGACGAAAGGGTCCGTTTCCTCATCCTGCATTATACCGCAATGGAAAACGAACCTTCCATCCGCGTTTTGACCAATAATGAAGTCAGTTCCCATTACCTTATTACCGATATTCCCGATGATACCATTTATGCGTTGGTCGATGAAACCAAGCGTTCCTGGCATGCCGGCGCAAGTTTCTGGAAAGGAATCAACAACCTGAATTTCTCATCGGTCGGAATTGAAATCGTGAACAAAGGATACACTACCAATGCAGCCGTTACCGGAAACCCCGATTTGGCCAATGCGACACGGACATTTTTTGAGTTCCCCGAATTCCAAATTCAAAAAGTAGCGGAACTTGCCCGGGATTTAATCGACCGTTACCAAATCGAGCCGGTGAATGTTTTGGCTCATTCCGACATTGCCCCGCAGCGGAAACATGACCCCGGGCCGAAATTTCCTTGGAAGAAATTATATGATGAATACAACATTGGTGCTTGGTACGAAGAACACCAGAAATCCATGTTTTATGCCCAGTTCCCGTATGACCAAGTGGATTCCTATGCGTTTATATTGTCGGTACAGACTGATTTAGAAACTTACGGTTATGAAATCCAGAAAACGGGAATTTGGGACGAGCAGACCAAGAAAGTAATTACCGCTTTTCAATACCATTTCCGGCCGGAGCGCTATGACGGTGTGGTGGACGTTGAAACCTGGGCGATTTTAAAAGCACTTAATTTAAAATACAGGCAATGATGATGTTGCAACCAAAATTATTACTCAGTTTCCTTTTATTTTTTTTTACAATCGGATTGGGTTTCGGCCAGAAATATCAAGATTTTACTGCTGAAGAAAAAGCATTGATTGGAACCGACCCCTCTGAGGTGATGCGTGTTTTTATGAAGACCAACCCGGCGGATTCCCTGATTTTGAACGCCATGTCGTTGCCCATCGACCCGCAAGATGAGCTCACCGCACGTTTGGCTGAAAGGATGCTTTTGACGGTTCAAGACCCTGCTCATCAAGGCGTAGGAATTGCGGCACCTCAAGTGGGCATCAACCGACAAATGATTTGGGTTCAGCGGTTCGACAAGGAAGACCAGCCTTTTGAACTTTTCATCAACCCGGAAATCATTTGGGCATCGGAATTACTCCAAAAGGGACCCGAAGGCGATTTGTCTTTCGATGAAAGAGGGATGGTGGTGCGTTATTATGTGATTCAAGTAGAATACTATAACCTGTATGGGGATTTAATAACGGAAATCTTGGAAGGCTTTACTTCAGTAATTTTTCAGCATGAATTAGACCATTTATACGGGATGCTGCTGACAGACAGGGTGGAGTCGCAACAATATTTGGATTACCAAAAAGCTTCGGAACAAACCGACCTTTATTTTCAGTTGGATTAGGTTCAATAATTTTGGCGTAAACTTAATTCCCTTTAGTTTTGCAAACCAAATTTCAGATGATGTACAAACTCTATTTATTGGCCGGCTTACTATTTTTGGCCGTTTCCGGTTCGGCCCAGATAATTAAATATGATTCGGTTGATGTGGAAAGGCAGCACGCTGCATTGCCTTATTACAGCTATGGGAAAGGTTTAGGGCTGACCTCGCCCGACAGTATTTTCCAGTTAAATATCCGATTTCGGATGCAGAACCGCGCTACTTATTGGGACAACGAAGGTGAAGAAGAATCCATTGACGGCCAAGTGCGCAGGTTGCGCTTGCGTTTTGACGGATACGTCGGGAATCCGGACTTCATGTATTCCATCCAGCTTTCCTTTGCGCCGGAGGATGTAGGCGAAGTAGAAAACGGCAAAAACATCAACATCATCCGCGATGCGGTGGTCGTCTATAAACCAAATGACCATTGGGATTTCAGTTTCGGACAGACCAAACTTCCGGGGAACCGTCAACGCCTGAATTCTTCCGGAGGACTACAATTGACCGACCGTTCCATCAACAACGCCAAATTCAACATCGACCGCGATTTCGGTTTGCAAATCCACAATACCAACGAGTTCGACAACCGATTTTCTTATAATTTTCGCGGTGCGGTGAGCATGGGTGACGGCCGGAACTGGACCGACAATGAAGACACCGGAATCGCGCTCACCGGAAAAGCGGAGGTTTATCCCTTCGGCGCATTCAAAAAAAACGGTGCCTATTTTGAAGGAGATTTGATGCGCGAACCCAAGCCCAAACTGATGCTTTCAGCCGCTTACCACCAAAACAACCAAGCCAAACGCGAACGCGGCCAGACCGGCCGGGATCTTTTCGGAACCCGTACCATGCGGTCTGCCTTTGCCGATTTGATTTTCAAATACAATGGCTGGTCATTCCAGTCAGCCTATATGAACCGGACTGCCGACAACCCGATTACCGTCAATCCCGAAGATGGAAACGACATACGTTATGTATATGTCGGAGAAGGATTTGATGCGCAGGGAAGTTACCTTTTCAGGAATAATTTTGAATTGATCGGCCGGTATTCAAACCAATGGGTCGATGACAAAATTGAAAGGTTCGAACCCAATACCCAACAATTCAGCTTCGGATTGACCAAATATATCTGGGAACACGCTTTTAAACTACAAGCGGAAGCTACCTATGAAATCCAAGATTTCTACCTTGGCCAACAAAATAAAAACTGGTATGTCAGGTTCCAAGTGGAAATCGGGATTTGAGGAAGTTGATTTTATAAATGGTCTATAGATTTGTGATTAAAATACGTTATTGTCATTGTCGAGCATCACAAATGGGTTTTGGGCAATTTCAATTATGTTTTCTTCGATGTCGGAAAAGTAAAAGAAAAGACCGCCAAAATGGTGGTTCTGTCGGTTCTTTCAGTATATTTACTTTGTCTTTTAATTCTTCGCAAAGTTCTTGCTCTCTTAAAATTCAAAAACTTTACTACTAAAAAACACTAAACCTCGCTTAAATCGGCTAAAAACAAGTCGTTTATTTTAGAAAATTGGAGGTTGTGCACCGTGTCCGCCGTGGCGGAACGGTTACGCCTGTTATAGGCTGTTTTTTTCTTCCGTCCATATTTCGGTGTCTGGGTGAAATTCTTTCCAACCAAACCACCAGTGATTTTGAAATTTTAGTTTTTCGTTTGTTGTTTTATTTATTCCGTCAATTTGATTAGTGTCGGGATTGTATTTGATAACAATGTCCACACCGCCCAAATTGTCTGTAATTTCTGTTACTTTTTTTAGCGCTGAAATCGGATACGCTTTGCTTTGTCCGTTTAGTTGCAAACCCCAAACCTTTTCTCTTAGCGACAATCCTGTTAAATCTGTCTTGCCGGGTGCAACAAAATTTCCTGTTACTTTTTTCAGAACTTTCAGCAATCGTCCTTTAGGAACAAAACTTTTGCGAATGTTGTCGCTTTCTTTTGCTATAAACGTGTTTGGATTTTGTTTTATCCAATCTGTCAACGTCGTTTGTTGATAGTAGTAAAATTCAAGTTGCTTTCCTTTCAGTTGTCCGAACATTGCTTCACCTGTCCCTTGTTGCCAAACCGTTCCAGTCTGCAAGTCCCGAATAATCATATTTCGTCTATGCACACCAAGAACTTCAAAAGTCAAACGTTGTCCGTCAACAACAGGATTGTAAAGCATTGTGCTGCGGCACGCTGCACAATAAGAAACTAAAAGCGGTTTGTCGTTAAACTTGTCGTTCAATATATGTCGTGGCATAACCATTTCGTCAACAGGATAACAGATAGAATTTCCGGTGTCGTCTGTGTAGCCAACAACTTCGGTGTTGTCGGAATAAATGCGGTCGTTTTGTTTGATGATTTGTATGTCGTCAAGAGCGATAAACAAGTTTGGATTTGCATTGAACAGTGAAAATGTCCAAAAGAAAGCAAATGGAATAGCGATTGAAAGCAAAATACAAGTTGTCGGACTTGTGCTGATGAAAAGCAAAAATGTCGCCAATGCTAAAATTCTAAATACCCAACGTTTTGTCGGATAATTGTGCGACCAACCGTAACCAAGCGACAAAAAGAATGTCGGCAGTTGCAAATACAAAGCACTTACAACGCTTAAAACCAAACTTAATATTCCAAATGTTACTGTCATTGGTGGTCAGTCTTAAAATAGCCTATAACGGCTAGGCAGCTTGGCGAAGGAGCGGAAAATCGAAGCGGGAACTTCGATTTTGTACGAACGTAGCCAATGCTGTGAGCGTTGGCTAAATTAAGAAAAAAAGCTAATGCTCACAGCATTGGCGGCATACGAAGCCGAAACTTTAAACTTAGTCCTGCACTCCGCTCTTTTGCCAAACTGCTTGTTGTGCACAGTTTTTATAAGTTTCTTTTAATCCGTTGTTTAGTTTCATAAATGAATAATTATTTAACAGTTCGTGACTGCTTGGGATTACGGAGAAAACATTTTTATCAAAGAGTATTCTTGACCAATATTTTGTAGAACGAGATAACGATATGTTATTAATTATTCTACCTAATGGAGATATGTTGAGCTTGAACAAATGCCTTTTCTTCTGTGGTTTCAACAGTTGAATAATGTCATCAATTTTGTAAATATTTTTGTCGCTGATTAGTAGTTTTTGATTATTGGCAGTATTGTTTGTTTTAATTTCATTCAACAGAATACTTGTAAGGTCTTTATGATGAAGTAAACTTAACTGTCCTTCCGAAACACTCAAATCAACTAATGGGAAATTTGCAATTTTATACCACAGCCATAAATGAGTATAAGGCTTAAACCCACTTCCATACATAAACGGAAGTCTTAAAATCAGAAATGGTATATTGGACTGTTCTATTAGTTGCTCTACAACCAATTTACTTTTCCCATAAGGTGTTTTTGGGTTAGGTATTATACTATCAGAAATAGGGGTGTCTGAAAATGTCACATTATCAATTGCAGAAATTGAACTGATGAATATAAACTTCTTTAAAACTTTAGATGATTTAAGTACCTCTAATACTTGCTTAATCGGTTTAATGTTATTTTGGTATATTTTATTTTGCGGAGCAAAATGAGTTCTCAATGTGGCAAACCAAATGATATATTCCGAATTTAATAATTTGTTTTCGTAAAGATGAACGTCGTTTATATCCGCAAATACTTCTTTCAAGTTCTCTGTTTTGGGGAAATTGCTTTTTCTTCTGATGACGGACGTAATGTTTATATTATTGTCAGAAACCGCACCTTTTAGAAAGTTATTGCCTAAATAACCATTTCCGCCTGTAATCAAAATCTCAATCATATCTTTATCCATATTGATTTGATAGCTCTAATAATTGATTCATTCTTTTAGTATAATTACTTATTTCTTCTTTATCTAAAATAACTATAATCGAGTCTATTTCTTTAAAAACGGCATCGAAAACAAACTCTACAACAATTTCATTGTTGAGAATAAAAAAGTCTTTTAATAGCAGTCTGTTTACTTCTGTTACTGTTTCAAAGTCAGCAACTAGAACATTTATATACTTTGCTTGTTCTTGAAAAATTTCGTCAAACTGTTTAGCTTCTTCATCGTTTTTTACAATAAAGACCCTTGTAATATTTGCACCTTGACGTTGGGCATTTTCATTGAGTTTGGCATAACGGATTCCATATTTTCGTGTCCAATAAGTTCCGCCTCCAAATAATGAAGTAGCAAATAATTTATCTTTTTTGCTTAATGTGTTGAATAGTTTCTCAGCAAATTCCATAAATTCATCTGCATTTAATGGAATTCTACGTTTTTCCATATTATTTATCTCTAATGATAGCTTTTCTAATTTACTTGAATAGATAATATTTGACCATTTATTATTGTAAGAAAGTACTTTATGTATTTTGGGAATAAGTGTAATCATAGAAGATATTCCCTTAGTATTCCCAAGTAATTTTTCGATATCATCAATTTTAAACAATGCTTTATGAACAGTTATCCATAGCTCCGTTAATATGCCAATTAAAATTGCTGTTGTAGTATCTGCTCCTAAAAAACTGGAAACAGTTCCTAAACCAATACTAAATAGAACAGTTAGTATTGGAAATAATTTGTTGTCAAATATTCTTTGCATAAATGTTTTGTATAAATAGGTTGATTTGTTTTACAATATTTTCTGATTTGTTTATTAGTTGCGAATGATTTCCGTCCACTACTGAATATTCAATTCTGTTCGTATGTTTTTTTAGCTGTTTTTTGAAAAAGAATATCAATAAACGTTCATTTGTTCCGAATATCACTTTTGTTGGAACATTGTTTTTGTTTTTTATAAAGTCTTTCAAATTAGGCGTTTCTCTGATAGATAAAAATCTATTCCAAAGTCTTGAATATACACTGTAAATATCGTCGTATAAATTTTCTCTTAATTCTCTTAATCTGTCCTTGTTAGAAGAAGATTTTAAAGACCACCAAAACAATATTTTGCCAAATGATATTTCTAAAAACTTAAAATTAAGTCTGTTAAAAATAGAGATAGAAAATTTCAAGTATGGATTTTGTGTTACTGGCGAAAGGTTAATAATAAAATACAAATTGCTTAAAATGTCTTTTGGCAATGATTGTACAATCGTAGTTCCAAATGATATACCTAATATGGCTGTGTACTTATTATTCTTTAATTCTTCTTTGATAATTTCTGACCAATAATCAACGTGTTGAGAAAGGCTTGTAAAAGCATTTGTGTTGAAATCTCCGTGAGGAAAAGATTTGACGGTTAAAAACTCGTTTTGAGATAGTTCTGAAATAATATAACTATGAAATTCAGGATGCCCGCCTATTCCTGGTAAAATAATCAGAGAAATACTCTCAGAATCATTAGAAGACATAATAAGAATCAATTTTAATTTTGTAAAATTAAAGGGAGTTCTTCCATATCAGAAAAAACAACTACATCGTTTGGTATATTGAAATCAAAATCATTACTTGGTTTATAGAGGTAAACTTTCATATTTGCAGCTAAACCAGCTTTCATTCCTGCATCACTATCTTCAATAACAATGCATTCGTTGGGTAAATATCCCATTTTTTCTGCGGCAAACAAGAATATGTCCGGAAAAGGTTTACCTTGTTTTACATCAGTTGCACTAAAAATATTTTCAAGGTATTTGGAAATTCCTACAAGGTCTAATGATAGTTTAACCCGTTCTTTAGTACTTCCAGAAGCCACACATTTAGGATTAGGGATGTTTGCAAGAGCGAGTTCAATACCTTTAATTGGCTTTAATTTATTTTTAAAAGCCTTGTGTGTTTCGCTAGCAAATTTTTCAAAAAAATCAACAGAAACTTTTTTACTGAATTTTTTCTCTGTCATTTCAACGCAATCCTTTGCTGATAATCCGAAAAACTGTTTCCCATAATTATTATCTACATTAAAATTTTGCTCTTGTAAAAGTTTAATGAGTATAGAAATGGCAATCGGTTCACTTTCTACCAAAACTCCATCACAATCAAAAATTATCAGTTTTTGATTATTTTTTAATTTTTCCATATTTGATTATGCTTATGATTTTTTTTTAAAATTGTGCACAACGGTTTCGGGCTTGGCGAAGGTGGCGATTTTCACCACTAAACTTCATTCGAAGCACTAATTTTGATTAACTACTTCACTGTCATACGAAGCACTGCACCGCCACTTTTGCAAAACCGCTGTTGGGTGCTGGCCTTCTGTCTTTATCGTTTGGTTGTTAGTCATTTAATGTCGATTTTGTCTGTGCGTTGGCTTGGTGGCTCTTTTGCAAAACTTGGCTTTAGCGTTGGGCTTGTGCGGTTTTGCAAATGTGCCACCAAATGCGTGGGCTAAATGTCTTTTATGATGTTTAAAAAGTCTTCCAATTTATATGCTCCGTCAACTGTTCGTCTTTCGTAAACCATGAAGTAACGATAATTATTTCCTGCTTTACTTGCCCAAAGTCTGCCAAGTCTTATTTTTTGTTCCGCGTCTAAATGGTCGCCTTTGGTTTCAAGTAAAATTGTCTTACCACTTTTTGTCTGAATAATGAAGTCGGGATAATGATTTACAAAGCCGTTAATTCTAAAACCTTTGCGTTCTATGTTTCTTGTCCAAAATGCAATGTTGGTCATGTTACCAATTTCATTGATTACACGTTCTTCAAAACCGTTCATGCTTCCTTCTTTCTCGTAAAGCGATTTTGTGATGTCTTTTGCTGTGTCGCCTGGAGAAATGCTTTTTGGTAAAGTGAATGATGATTTAATAAACACTTTGTCGGTGTCTAAAAAGTCTTTGAATTTCTTCTCTGCAAACTGTTCTGAAAGTGCGATAATCTTGAATTTGATTTTGTCTTTGTAAGTGTATTCGTTAGCTGCCAAATCGCTGAATTGCTCGTCTTTGAAATCTTCTAAAATTCGGTTGATGTATTTTTCAATTTCCTTGTCAGGAATTGGAAACATATTTCCGATTAAGTCCATCAGTCGTTTAGTGAAATTCTTTACTCGGCTGTCTTTTCGTGAAGGGTCGAGAATATAAGTCATTACACTTTCTTTCACTTCTCCGTCAAGCCTTACAAATGTTGGCGTATGTTCTTTTTTGGTTTCGTCCAAGTCAACTTTGTAGAGTTCAGATGTAATGCTGTCAAATGCAATGTTGGTGTCGGCTTTGCTCAATGCAAAACCTTCTAAAAGATTTTCTTTTTCTAAAGGCAGTTCTTCTTCCTTCTTGCCAAACAAGTCGTTGGCAGGAACTTTTAAATAAAACTGTGGCAAATTGATTTGTTCTGCCTGTTCTCTGAAAATGTCTTTAATACTGTATGTTTTCACAAGTTGTTGTATTTCGTTTGGCAATGCCGTTGTATGGTTGGCTTCCATTTCGGAAACCGTTTTTTCAAATGCTTCATTTTGTTCAATGGCAGTTTTTTCAATTTCTGAAACTGTTGTGTTTGGTAATTCAGTTTCCGAAGGAACTGAAATTCTTGTTGTGTCAATGTCTGAAGTAATATCTTCTGTTGGTGTTTCAGTTGTTGTGAAAACAGTTAACTGTTGTAAAGGGTCTTGCTTTTTGGCTTCTTCCAACATGGCAGGGTCAGCCAATTTGTAATCCTTATCGCTGAAACCTGCTTTGTTCAACCCTTTTACAATATTGTCTAATGTGTCAAGGAATTTTGATGAAGCCGTTAATACATAACTCAAATTGAGCAACGGAAAGTTATGTTTCATCACATAAGGCTGGCGTAAAACTCTACCTAAAATTTGTTCAACATCAACTGCCGAACTCTTGTCTGCCAATGATGCCAAGATATAGGCAAACGGACAGTCCCAACCTTCTTTCAATGCGTTTATGGTGATAATGTATCGGACTTCACAGTCTTTGCTCATCAAGTCAATGCCCTTTATTTCGTTGATGTTAGCCGTTTTAATTTTGATTTCTCCGGCAGGAAATTTTAACTCAATGAGTTTTTCTTTCAGTTTCTGAACGTTTGATTTTTCTTCTTCTTCATTCAAAAAGTCTTTACCGTTTTTCGGCTGTGCCTGAAACAACACTATGGGGCGAATGTATTTCCCGCCTTTCTTTTCTTCTTCAATGGCCTGTAGTTCCAAGCGTTTTTGAAGTTGCAAAGCTGAATTGATTACTTCTGTTTTGTCCTGATGGTTGTAAACAATAACAGGCAGTTTCACCATGTTTTCTTTTTTCAACTCCAAAGCATCAATAAAACTGATGATGTTGCTGTTTTTGCGTGGTGTTGCTGTAAGGTCAAGAATGAAACAAGGGTTAAACTCTTTGAGCATATCTACACTTAAATCCGTTTCTGCGTTGTGGCTTTCGTCCACCACAATCATTGGGTTTAAGTATTGCATTACTTTCATCAAAGAAATTTCTTCGTCTTTACCGAGCAAGGCTTCAAAAGACTGCAATGAGCCGTTTTGCTCAAATACTTTTCTGCCTTCTTTGTTGGAGGTGCGTATGCTGTCAAAACTCAAAACAAAAATGTTCAACTGCTCTTTTACTGATGTTGCGTTAAATCCGCTTCCCTGCAATAATTCTGCCTTGTCAAATACTTCTACTTTGTTGCCGAAATGTGAATTGATTTTTTGGCGGTAAGGGTGGTTAGTGTCTTTCAGGTTTTTAATGGTTTGGTCTAAAATGGTAATGGACGGAACCAACCAAACTACTGCTTTGGGCTTATCGTAAGCAAATGCATCAAAAATGGTTTTAATGGCATTGCAGGCAATAAAGGTTTTACCGCCTGCCGTTGGTACTTTTACGCAAATGTGCGGAACACGGGGAACATTGTTTTTGTAGGGTTCAATGGCTGTGCCTGAATACGGAAACAATGGCGTTCTTGGGTGCTTTGCCCAAAAATTATAAAAAGCGTCTTTCACGTCTTTGGTTTCCTGTATGTTTTCCAAAAACAGTGCAAGGTCGTTGATTACTTGTTGTTGATATGGTTTTAATTCCATTGCTTAAAATCTTGTTATATCTCTTGGTATTTTCTTGAAAATGATATTATGCTT
>JAEZDQ010000172.1 GCA_023433225.1 Bacteroidota bacterium
GTGCGGAACCACCCGAAAGCAATGTACTGGTACCGGTCGCTGGATTCAATCTGTTGATGCCGGAACTGTTGGTCCAAAGGATGCTGCCATCCCCGGCTTCGCTCACGCCCCGTACATCTGCCACGGGCCAGAAATCCAATTCTGCACCGGTTTCCAAATCGAATAAATAAATCCCGGAAGGAGAGCTGAAATTCCCCACCAATAAATCCCCGGAAGCCGTAATCCAAATTTGTTGTGCGAAGTTCAAATTGCCGGGTGCCACCAAATTTCCGATTAAATTTCCGCTGTAATCCCTTCTTTCAATCGGTGAGCCGCTGTTGATATAGGATACATAGACTTCACCGTTTCCGCCATCTACCAAGTCAAAGGCTGATTTGCCACCCGTCAGGAAATTCCCGACATAATTCCCGCTCATATCGAAACGGACGATGCCATCTCCCGGTGCACCATTGTTGGAACCGGCGTTCGTCACCCAGACTTCCGTTCCGTTTACCGGCCCAAGCCCTTTTATATTGTCCATGTTCCCGTTGATGCTGCTCAGGTAATTCCCTTCCAAATCAAAACGGTAAATCATGTCGTCAATCTGGTCGGTAACCCATATTTCCGAACCAATCTGCCGGATTCCTTTCGGGGTCCCCGGGTCGAGAGGAGTTAAATCAATGAACTCCGGATTCTCGATTTCGCCGGTTTCCGCGTTCAACAATACAACATATGGATTCTGAATCACCGCCAACTGCTCTTGTGAAAAAGCAGAGGTGATGCAAAACAACAAGAATCCAAAAGAAAGTAAATAGTTCTTCATGTTTTTAATTTTTGAAATGAGTGCTTAAGGTAGGAATTTTTTTAAACAAGGCGTCGAAAATGGAAAGATTAACATTTCAAAATAGGGAATGGATTGACAAATCAGGCTGAAAATTTTATTCCGAAATTACCTTGGAATTAATACCTTTACCGTCTTATTAAAAATTATGAAAAAAATATTTATACTCTTTGCTACCGCATTATTAATGGTTTCTTGTCAAATTACCGAACGCGTTTACATCCAGGAAAGCGGTGCGGTTCAATATGAAACCGAAGTTGATTTTTCAGAAATGATTGGGCTCATGTTCACCGAAGCCGATAAAGATTCACTGCGCTTAATCGGGGAGTTTCCGATGGATTCGGTGATGAAGTTTTCGGATTTGGAAAAATTCGATGCGAAATTGGGCGTGGAAGGAGCCAGCGAGGCCGAAAGGAATTTCATGAAGGTGATGGATAAAATGAACGTCAGGATGGTTATGAACGATACCCAAGGCAAAATGATCTTCGGCATTCATGAAAAAGACGTAAACAGCTTCAACGCATACATGAAAGAGATGAGAGCCGCAACTGAACAACTCGAGCGGGAGGACAAAAAAGCAGCCGAGGAATTCAACCAATCCGGTTTGCTGAAAACGATGGAATTCAAATACAACGGGAAAACCTTTGAGCGAATTGCCGGGAACGAAACCGCCGGGATGCTGGAAGAAATGGATGACAGCACTGCCGAATCTACCCGCCAAATGATGAATATGTTCCAATACAAACTGGAATACCATTTTCCCAAAAAAATTAAAAAAACTTCCATTGAGAATGCCACTTACAGCCTGGACGGCAAAATCATGACGGTCAATGTGCCCATGATGGAATTGCTGGACAAGCCGGAGAAATATAACTTTACGGTGGAATTTGAATAATTGAGCATTTGGAGGGTAGTTTTAGCGATTGTTTTTCCGCCCTTAGCTGTTTGGGACAAAGGCTGTGGTTCGATACTGATCGTTTTTCTTTTGACCCTTTTAGGGTGGATTCCGGGCGTCATTGCCGCTCTCGTGATTTTAAATAATCCGAACCGATGAATACAAAGTTAATAGGAAAATATTCCCAATCACATTTTGCATACATCCACAAAGGTTTATTGGAAGAAAACGGAATTCCAGCATTTATTTTCGGTGATAATTTTATGTCAGTAATGCCAAATTATTCTGAAATCCTAAACGCCGGAATTGAATTAAGAGTAAAAGAAGAGGATTTTGAAGAAGCAATAAAACTTCTGAAAATTGAGAATTCGGAAAAATTAATTTGTGAGAATTGTGGTTCGAAAAATATCAAATTCAGCTTTGGGGAAAGAGGATGGAAAGATATTCTTTTTTCAATTTTTTCTGCATTGATTGCTACAATTCCGTTTGGTAACATTCAAAGACATTACTATTGTAAGGATTGCGGTTTTAAGAATAAGAATTAATGCAAAAGATTATTTTCAAAGATTTAGGGATGAATCAGGATTACCAAGAGGTTTGGGATTACCAGGAAAAACTCCTGGCCAAAACCGTTTCCGTCAAATCAGCCAACCGTGAAAAAGAAAAACAAGGACTAAATGAGAGGGAGCAAACCCCGAATTATTTGTTGTTTGTCGAACATCCCCATGTTTATACCCTGGGAAAAAGCGGCCATATCGAAAACCTTTTGGCCAATGAAACTTTGTTGAGCCAAATCGACGCGGCTTTTGTGAAAACCAATCGGGGAGGGGACATCACCTACCACGGCCCCGGACAACAAGTCGGTTACCCGATTCTGGATTTGGACAATTTCAAGCCCGATATTCATTTGTATATGCGCAATCTGGAAGAAGTCATTATCCGAACCATTGCCGAATACGGATTAAATGGCGAGCGTTCCAAAGGTGAAACGGGTGTTTGGTTAGATGTCGGAAAATCCTTTGCCAGAAAGATTTGTGCAATGGGCGTCAAAGCTTCTCGTTGGGTTACCATGCACGGTTTTGCGCTGAATGTGAATACCGACCTGAAATATTTTGAATACATCATCCCATGCGGAATCAAAGACAAAGCCGTGACTTCCTTGGAAAGAGAATTAAACAAACAAGTTCCGATGGCAGAAGTCAAAGAAAAATTGAAAACCCATTTTGAAGCGGTTTTTGAAGCCGAAATGACCGATTACCCTTATAATGATGGAAAATTACATTGATCAAAACCGAAATTCTTGGAACAAACGAGCCGAAATCCATTTCGATTCTGAATTCTATGATGTGAAAGGATTTCTCGAAGGAAAATCTTCCTTAAACGCCATTGAACTGGGATTATTGGGCGATATAAAAGGCAAATCGATTTTGCATTTGCAATGCCATTTCGGACAGGACTCCCTTTCCCTTGCGAGACTCGGAGCCAAAGTGACCGGTGCGGATTTCTCGGACAAAGCCATTGACTTGGCCCGTGAGCTGAACGAGAAACTTCAATTGGACGCGGAATTTATTTGTTGTGACCTCTATGATTTGACCCGTCAACTGGATAAAAAATTCGATCTTGTTTTCACCTCTTACGGCACCATTGGATGGTTGCCTGACCTGGAGAAAT
>JAEZDQ010000203.1 GCA_023433225.1 Bacteroidota bacterium
TCCCGATATCTATGGCAAAATCGGAAACGCAGGTGTTTCGATTGCTACTTTGGACGATGCAAAAAAATTATACTCCGGGTTCGATTTGTGTGCACCATCGACTTCGGTTTCGATGACCATCAACGGTCCGGCTCCGATGTTGTTAGGATTTTTTATGAATGCAGCCATCGACCAACAATGTGAAATCTACATCAAAGAAAATGGATTGGAACATTTGGTGGAAGCGCGTTTGAAAGAAAAATTCGATGAGAAAGGAGTAGAACGTCCTACCTATAACGGTTCTTTACCGGAAGGAAACAATGGTTTAGGATTGATGTTATTGGGAATGACTGGTGACGAAATTCTTCCTGCAGATGTTTACAATGAAATCAAAGCAAGAACTTTATCGACCGTCCGTGGAACTGTTCAAGCCGATATCTTAAAAGAAGACCAAGCACAAAATACCTGTATTTTCTCGACTGAATTTGCCCTTCGTTTAATGGGTGACGTTCAGCAATATTTCATCGAACAAAAAGTACGTAATTTTTATTCGGTTTCAATTTCCGGTTATCACATTGCGGAAGCCGGTGCCAACCCGATTTCACAATTGGCCTTTACCTTGGCAAACGGATTTACCTATGTGGAATATTACCTTTCCAGAGGAATGAACATTGATGATTTCGCACCGAATTTATCTTTCTTTTTCTCGAACGGAATCGATCCGGAATACGCCGTAATCGGGCGTGTAGCTCGTAGAATTTGGGCGAAAGCGATGAAGCACAAATACGGCGGAAACGAACGTTCACAGATGTTGAAATACCATATCCAAACTTCCGGACGTTCTTTACACGCACAAGAAATTGCGTTCAACGACATCCGTACGACTTTACAAGCTTTGTACGCGATTTACGACAACTGTAACTCATTGCATACAAATGCTTATGACGAAGCGATTACGACACCGACGGAAGAATCCGTGCGTCGTGCCATGGCTATTCAGTTGATTATCAACAAAGAATTAGGTTTGGCCAAAAATGAAAATCCAATCCAAGGTTCGTTCATCATTGAAGAATTAACCGATTTGGTGGAAGAAGCAGTTTATGCAGAATTCGACCGATTGACTGATCGTGGTGGCGTTTTAGGAGCCATGGAAACCATGTACCAGCGTGGGAAAATCCAAGACGAATCCATGTATTACGAACATTTGAAACATACGGGAGAATTCCCAATTATTGGTGTAAATACATTCTTAGGAGCAGATGGTTCGCCAACGGTTACGCCAAGTGAAGTCATTCGTTCGACAGAAGAAGAAAAACAATACCAGATCGATAAAGTTCAAAACTACCAAAAAGCCAATGTGCAAGGTTCGGCCGAAAGCTTGGAGAAATTGCATACGGTTGCTTTGACAAACGGAAACTTATTTGAACAAATCATGGAATCTGTTAAGTACAATTCTCTTGGAGAAATCACCAATTCGCTTTTCAATGTAGGAGGGAAGTACAGACGAAATATGTAGGAAAGTTTAATTGAATGGAGATTTTGATAGTTTAGTCATTCTCTCTATAATCAAGTTAGCATTCCGCCTAAAAATCATTTTCAAAAGTCATAGACTCTGAAAAAACTGGGTGTGTAATCATCAATTTGAATACCGCATCCACTTCCACATTTCCTTGAACGATGGTTTTTTACCATACATCAGGATGCCGACGCGGTAAATCTTCGATGCAAAGAAAACCATCAATAGCATGGAACCGATTAATAAAGCAAGTGAAATCGCAATTTCCCACCATTCCACTCCAAACGGTAACCTTGTCACCATCGAAATCGGCGAAGTCAGCGGTATCATCGAAAGCCAGAATGAAACCGGCCCGTCAGGGTTTTCCAAAGTCGTCATGCTTCCGTACATGGCAATCATCATGGGGAAAATGGGGTAAAAAGTAAATTGTTGGGTGTCCGTATCATTGTCCACCGCCGAGCCGATTGCTGCGAAAATGGAACTGTAAAACAAATAGCCGATTAGAAAATAAAGGACAAAGAAAACGAGGATAAACGGGTAGTTTAATGAAAATAAAATATCAAATGAATTTTGGGCTTCCGTTAACCATTCGGGGTTTTGAGCCATGATTTGCTGCGCATGTTGGGCGGAATCGTTTGTCGGTACTTTAGACGCAAAAAAGGCGGATCCCGCTAACATCAAAGTTACGCCCATGACAATCCATATTGTAAACTGGGTCAAAGCCACGAAAGTCGTACCGAGGATTTTACCCATCATCAGATTAAATGGTTTAACCGATGAAATGATGATTTCCACCACACGGTTGTTTTTTTCTTCCACCACGCTGCGCATCACTTTCACGCCGTAAATCATGATGAACATGAAAATAATATAGGCCAAAAAAATCGCAACTCCGAACTTCAGGTATTCGCCCTTGTCCTCGGAACCACCTTTCAGGTTGAAAGTCTTGATGTTGATTTTGGAATCGATGTTTTTCATGGATTCTTGTGAAATCCCGGCTTGCTCCATTTTTATCTCTTCCACGCGGCTGCTCAGCTTGTCTTCCAGGCTTTCCCGGAACCCGATACCGATGTTGCCTTTTGTGGTCAGTTCAATTCCGTTTTCAAGTTTTGAAAAATCATTTTTATCCAATGCGGGAATGACCAGTAAACCGTTTAAGGTATTGCTTTCCAATAAGGTATCTTTGATTCCTTGGATGTCATCCGAACCATAAAAATTGTAAATGGCATTTTCAGTCGAAACCAATGCGGTAATGAATTCTTTGCTTTCATCTACTACTGCAATTTGTTTTTGGTCGGAATTTGCGGCCATCATCCAAGCAATGATTCCAACGATTCCCACCAAAATAATCGGCGACAAAACCGTCATGATGATAAAGGTTTTGTTTTTGACCTGTGAAAGGAATTCTCTTTTGGCGACTAATAATATTTGGTTCATTTTGAATTCAGAGTTTAACTGGAGAATAGTTTGTTAATTGTTTTTTACGGCTTGTAAAAATATATCGTTCATGGAAGGAATCGCTTCCTTGTACTGGATGATAGACCCCAATTGGGAAATTTCATTCAGCAAATGATTGGAACTCACACCCTCTGTTTTTGAAAGTTTAAATGAAGTGGAATAACTGTTTTGCTTGACCATTTCAGGCGAATATTCCAAGCTGAAACGCTTCCAGCTTTCCTCTTCCGGATTCTCGATTTCTACAAAATATTTTCCGGATTTGAATTGGTGTTTGATTTGATTGATTTCACCGTCCAGAACTTTATTGGACAAATTAATCAAAGCGATGTGGTCGCACATTTCTTCCACGGATTCCATTCTATGAGTTGAGAAAATAATCGTGGTTCCTTTGTCACGGAGTTCCAATATTTCATTGGCGATGATTTGAGCATTCACCGGGTCGAAACCACTAAAAGGTTCATCAAAAATCAACAATTCCGGTTCGTGCAAGACGGTAATCACAAACTGAACTTTTTGGCCCATTCCTTTGGAAAGTTCCGTGAGTTTTTTGTCCCACCATTCGTCAATTCCCAATTTTTCGAACCAAAATTTGGTTTTTTTATGCGCCTGTTCATTGGAAAGACCTTTCAATTTTGCAAAATAAAGTGCTTGTTCACCGATTTTCATATTTTGGTAAAGCCCGCGTTCTTCGGGCATATAACCGACCATCGGAATAGCCGATTTGTCCAAAGTCTTCCCCGCAATTTGAACGGTTCCCTTATCGGGTGCAGTGATTTGGTTGATGATGCGCAAAAATGTAGTTTTTCCTGCGCCATTCGGACCCAAAAGTCCATAAACTGAACCTTGCGGGATGCAAAGGTCAAAGTTGTTTAAGGCTGTTTTTTTTCCGTATTGTTTGGTTAATCCTTTTGCAACAAGCAAATCCGACATAAGAATTGTTTTTGAGATTAGTTGAAATTCTTATGCAAATGTTACAAAAAAATCGATGAAATCCTTAATGGTTGGAGGTCAATGGTTGAGAGAGTTAGCGTTTATCAATAAATTCCTGAACTTTTCGGGCGATGATGGGCGCGGCAATTGCCACGGCAACCGAAAGAACCGACTTTCCGATTTTACCCATATGGAGACGGCTTCCTGCTTGGCCGGAGATAAAATTCAATGCGGTGTTAACTCCTGAAGAAACAGGTGAATTCTCAAGGATAGAAGAATTTTCCATGGAGTCAATAAATTGATTAAAAGTAGAATAGAGAAAGCCTTCTCGCGTCCTTTTGTCCGCCAATACCATTTTATCTTTCAATACTTTTTTAGCCAATCTTAATTCAGCCAAAGTGGTGATGGGCTTAGTCTTCATCGTCATCGTCTGAATTGTCTATCGCTTCCATTGCAGCTTCTACTGCTTTATTAGTGACCATAAGCATGATTTTTTTTCGGAATGCGAAAAGTAGGATGAGCAGTAAAACATAAATCCCGGTGACTGCTAAAAAGCCCAGCCCGGTGTCGTTGAAGAGATTGCCTAATAAGTGCCCACCGGCTAAACTACCGATGAATAATATCATCATGATGAACATACCGGCTAAAATACCGAAAACACCCGCTGAAATCATATTGCTGACTGAGTCAACGATTTCGAGTTTGGTGTATGTAATTCGGTTATTGATGTATTGTTTTAAATCATCAAACATAAGTAATGGTTTTTAACAAAGTTAAAAAAATATTGGGGTTATTAAACCCCAATATTTTCCTCAAACTCGTCTTTGGCTTTTCTTGCCTGTCCTTTTACTTCATGTTTTACTTCATTTCCCGCGGTTTGCAATTTGCTTTTCACTTCAGACAACCTCTCTTCTAAGTCTTTTTTAGCTTTTTTGGCTTTCTCGCTGAAGTCGTGTGAATATTTATCCAATTCTCCTCTCAGTTTTTCAGCTTCTTTTTTGAGTTGCTTACGGGTTTCTTCTCCGGATTGAGGAGCTAATAATAATCCTGCTGCGGCACCGGCAGCTGCTCCGATTAATAATCCGGCCAATAATTTGAATGCTCCACTTTCTTTTGCCATGGTTTTAAATTTTAAATGGTTAATACTTTTTTAATTTTCAAACTCTTTAAAGACAAAAACAATACCAAAAACTTTATATTTACACCCATTTAATGAAAAATTTAACAAATGCCGCAATTATCCGACAAAGGCAATTTAATGCCTTCTTCTCCCATCCGTAAATTAGTTCCTTTCGCCGATAAGGCTAAACACAAGGGCATCAAAGTATACCACCTCAACATCGGCCAGCCCGATATTGCATCGCCTCCTGCCGCACTGGACGCTTACCACCAATTGCCTTTTGATGTGATTGCCTACACCCATTCAGAAGGAACGCCAGAATACCGTAAAGCCATGTCCGATTATTATAAAGGAAGAGGACTGGAGGTGGAACCCGAACATTTCATCATCACAAACGGAGGTTCAGAGGCGCTTTTATTTACATTCGGTGTGATTGCCAATCCGGGTGATGAAATCATCATTCCGGAACCCTTTTATGCGAATTACAATAGTTTTGCTTGTCAGAGCGAAGTGAAAATCGTTCCGATTCAATCTACAATTGCCAATAACTTCGGCTTGCCGTCAATCGAATCTTTTGAAGAAAAAATTACCGATAAAACACGTGCCATCTTGATTTGCCATCCGGGAAATCCGACCGGTTATCTATATTCCCGAGAGGAATTGGAAAAACTCAAAGATTTGGTATTAAAACATGATTTGTATTTGATATCCGATGAGGTGTATGCCGAATATGTTTATGGCGGAGAAGAACATTTTTCAGTTTTGAATTTTGAAGAATTAAAAGAAAATGTAATTGTCATTGATTCCGAATCCAAACGTTTTTCCATGTGTGGAGCGCGTCTTGGAGCTATGATTTCCAGAAATGATGAAGTCTTGAAACGCGCTTTGAAGTTCGCACAAGCAAGGCTGAGCCCGGTTCTTACGAGCCAATATGCCGCCACCAAAGCCCATGAAAACGTAGGAACTTATTTTGAAGACTGTCGTGCGGAATATGTAAGCCGACGGGATTTACTGGTGACGGAACTGAATAAAATTCCGGGCGTGATTTGTCCCAATCCAAAAGGTGCTTTTTATTGTATGGTAGAACTTCCGGTGGACGATGCCGAGAAATTTGCCATTTGGTTGCTAAATGACTTCAAACTAGACGGTGAAACCGTGATGGTGGCACCCGGAAACGGATTTTACAGCCATCCCGATACAGTAAAAAATCAGGTTCGGATTGCTTATGTTTTGAATAAACAGGATTTGCAACGGTCGGTGGAAGTCCTGAGAATTGCATTGGAAAGGTATAATTCAATGAATTAATTGACATGTTTAATTTAGCACAAGGACTTCCGGATATTCAAAATTCTTTGAGCGAATTACGCATTATAGTGCCAGCTTATAGAAGTATCCAAAATATTTTAATAGCGATTAATGGATTCGCAATCCTTTTAATTTGGATGTTTTATTTTAATGTTCCCTTTTTTGAACCCACACAAATCATTTCTTGGATATTTGTATTCATTTCTTTTGGCGTTGGAACCACTCTATTGCTTTGGACACTTTTTGGCAAAGAAGAATTAATCATTGACTCAAAAGAGATAAAACTAAAAAAGACAATTTTCGGCTTAGGGAAAACAAAAGTTTTTGAAAGAAGAAATATTAAAGAATTTACAGCCAATTATGCTTCAGTAAAAGACCTTTCAAATAGAAAATCTGTTCTGTTCGGAGGGGGTATAGGAAGGATTAGATTCTTTGTGAACAATAAAATGTACACCTTGGGCTTGAGTTTATCGCCCAATCAATTGGAAAATATTCTTCAAATAATTAATGTCAGGATCAATGGTCATTCTTGAAAATATCTCTTTAAAGCCCTACAATACTTTTGGAATCGACGTTTCGGCCAGATATTTCGTGGAAGCCCAAACGGTGGAGGAAATCAAATCGGCATTGGAATTCGCACGCGAAAATACACTTTCCTTGATGCTTTTCAGTGGCGGAAGCAATATGTTGCTGACGCACGATTTCGATGGATTGGTTTTGAAACTCAATCTGAAAGGAATTGAAGTAGTCTCGGAAGAGGAAGATTTCGTGGAAGTCAAAGTAAAATCCGGGGAGAATTGGCATGAATTCGTCCAATGGACTTTGCAAAATGATTTCGGTGGATTGGAAAATCTTTCCCTGATTCCCGGAAACGCGGGAACGGCACCTTTACAGAACATCGGGGCGTATGGCGTGGAAATCAAAGATTCGATGACAGAACTTTCCGCATTGGAAATTTCAACCGGAAACATCCGCAAATTTACCAATGCCGAATGTAAATTCGGGTACCGGGATTCGGTTTTTAAAAATGAATTCAAAAATCAGTTTATCATTACCGACGTTAGCTTCCAACTGACCAAAAGAAATCATCAGCTTCACACCCAATACGGAGCCATTCAAGCGGAACTTGATAAATTAAATATTCAAAATCCTACCATTCAGGACATTTCCCGTGCGGTCATCAACATTCGCCAAAGCAAATTGCCCGACCCGAGAGACATTGGGAATTCAGGCAGTTTCTTTAAAAATCCGGTGATTTCAAAATCAGAATTTGAAGAAATTAAGAAAAAACATCCGGAGATTTCGGCTTATACGTCAGGTGATGAAGTTAAATTGGCAGCGGGTTGGCTGATCGAAAAAGCAGGCTGGAAAGGAAAACGTTTTGGGGATGCCGGCGTTCATGAAAAACAAGCATTGGTTTTGGTCAATTATGGAAAGGCGACCGGACAGGAAATCTATGATTTGTCCCAAAGGATTGTCGATGATATTTTTGAGAAATTCGGCATAAATCTGGAGAGGGAAGTAAATATTCTTTAATTTTAATTGATTTAAAACGAATCGGTTATCGTTGAAATCAATAAAAAGCTCAAAAAAGTCTATCATTTTAGTAGACTAAATCAATTACATTTGCCACCATAGATTTAAAAAATGGACAAGAAATTATTGCGTTCTTATATTTTCAGACATCTCGACGGAATAGTGGTTCCGTCGGTCATTCATCAATTATCCCAAAAAGGAATTTTGGAATTTATTCTTCAAAATCAAAGTTTGGATTTGGAGAAAATTGCAAAGGAATTCAATGCCAATGAAGGTTATCTCAACGTTGGGCTTCGGATTTTGGCTTCGCAGGGATATTTGAATTATGAATTGAATAATTCGGAAAATACCATTAGGATTTCCACCAATGAAAATTCGGAGAAAGCATTTTCATATGTCGGAATTTATACGGATTTAGCAGAATTTTTATCCGATGAGGAATTGATTTCTTCTCAGGCCATTTCCGATGATCTCGGTCGAAAATGGATGAATTTGTATGAAAAATACCGTACAATTTTATCGGAGAATCCGGATGAAGTATCTTTGGAATATCAAATTCAAAAACACATTGAAGGCAGTTTAATCAGTCCGATAATCGTCAAACTCGGCATGAGTGGAATGTTTCACAAATACTTTATGGAAGCCTCTTTTAGTGCCGATGAATTTCATAAAAATCCGGGTTGTTTTGAACAGATTTTGGATGCTTTGGCCGAATTGGGTTGGTTTACCAAAATAGGCAGAAATTTTCAGTTTACCGAAACCGGATTGTTTTTTGCCCGTCGTGCTTCGGCTTATGGCGTGACTGTTTCTTATCTCCCGATGTTTGCCAAAATGCAAAATCTTTTATTTGGCAAAGCCAATGAAATCCGTGAAGTGGAAACGGGTGAAGAGGAAATCCATGTGAACCGCGAAATGAATGTTTGGGGAAGTGGCGGTGCGCATTCTACTTATTTTAAAGTTCTGGATGAATTTATCATCGAAATTTTTAACCGTCCGCTGGACGAGCAACCCAAAGGAATTCTCGATATGGGTTGTGGAAATGGGGCTTTGTTGCAGCATCTTTACGATGTGATTGAAAGCCGTACTTTGCGTGGGAAAAATTTGGACGAACATCCGCTTTTCCTTGTGGGTGCCGATTTCAACAAAGCTGCATTGAAAGTCACGAGAGCTAATTTGGTGAAAAATGACATCTGGGCAAAAGTGATTTGGGGCGACATCGGAAATCCGAAACAATTGTCAGATGATTTAAAATCCGATTACGATATCAATTTGGGTGATTTGCTGAACATCCGGACATTTCTAGATCACAACCGGATTTGGGAGGATGTTTCAGATTTGGGAAAAAACAGAATCAGTTCCTCTACCGGCGCTTTTGCATTTCGGGGAAAACGTTTGTCCAATAGTGACGTGGAAGAAAATCTTTTACAACATCTGAAAAAATGGACGCCTTATGTGGAGAAATTCGGTTTGCTGGTAATCGAATTACATACTTTGCCGCCGCAACTTACAGCTGAAAATTTAGGGAAAACTGCAGCCACGGCTTATGATGCTACGCATGGATATTCGGATCAATACATTGTGGAGGTCGATGTTTTTCATCGGATTTGTAAAGAAGCCGGTTTAAATCCCGACGGAAATTTATTCAAAAAATTTCCAGACTCTGAATTGGCAACCGTAAGTATTAATTTGCTGAAGAAATAATTTCAGAAAGTTCGAGATAGGCCATTCCGGTAAGAATTCCGATGCCGAAACTGAGCAAAGTGCCGATCAGAATGTATTCTGTAAGTCGGATGTCTTTATTTTCTTTCAGATCGCCAAAACGGAAAATCGACTTGGCAGCAAGTAAAAACCCAATGCCCTCCCAAAAATTAATCACGATAAAAAGGAAAATGAAAAGACGTTCCAGAATTCCGATGTATTTCCCTGCATAATTCGTCTTTTTGTTATTTTTATTCGGATTTATATTTTTGAGCAATACTTTCAGAAGGACCGAAGTTACGGTCGTAACCATAATCAAAGCTGAGTAAAGCAATAAATTTCCGGGACTGAAAACCAGTTCGAAATTAATCCGGAACGGATAAAAATAATTCACGACCATCGCAATGGCAAGGAGGTGCAGGAATTGATCTCCAAAGAAATAAAGTTTTGAAAACTTCTTTTTTTCGGTGTAAAGTTTGGCTGTGTCGATGGCGAAATGAGCAAAGCTCAGCACCAGAATTCCGATGAAATATTTCGGATCAAATCCGGTCAGTATCAGCAAAAGCAATAAATGAACAAGCGTGTGGAAATAGAGAAATTTCGATTTGATTTTATGCTTTCTTTTGTGCCTAACCCAGGAGTCGGGCTGGAGCAAAAAATCTCCGGCCAGGTGAGCAAGAACGAATTTGAGCGCCAATATCATCATATTCCCTTGATTTCCTGATTGTAAAGTTCTACAACTTTTCTGATTTCATCAAATCCTGCTCTTTTCAGCGCCGAACTGATCGTTCCCTGACTTTTCTTTTGAAGAAGTTTGGCCAGTTCCGATTGGTTCAGCTTAGGATTTTTCAAAGCAGTAAAAACCACTTCGGCAGTAGTCGGCTGCCAGGAGTCAATGATGAAATCGAGCAGATTTAAAATCACGTTGTAACGCTGATTGAATTTTTCGTTTGGAGTCTGAATGCCCAAAGTTTCCTTTTTGAAACTTTCCAATTTCCGCCCCGAATTCACAAAAGCAGAGCCATTTGACTCGCTGACTTTGGAAGATTTAAAATCGATTTCTCCCAGCCCTATAGCCATTCGTACGTCCACTCCAATAGATTTCATCGCTGATTTCAACAGTAAAACCGCTTCCATGCTTTCCTTTTTTGAAAGGATTAATTGAAAACTGTCGCCACGGTAAATTTCCCAATCGGTTTTCTCTTTTCCATATTGAGATAAAATTTCTTTGAGCTGTTTCAACCAACTTTCAGGCACGGTTTTCTGCGAGTCAATAATATCCCCTGTGATGACAGTCCATTTTTTCATTGATGTAAAGATAAAAAATATTATTGATGATTTTGTCAATATTTCCAATTATTGAGGATTTCATCAATATTTCCAATTATTGAGGATTTAGTCAATAATATTTAAAATTGAGTTTTAACTCAATATTTTTGATTCATCCAGTTCAATCCGAAAACCGCATTCAAAGCGGCTGTTTCAGTACGAAGCCGTTGATTCCCCAGTGAAATTCCCGTAAAACCATTTTGCTGTGCGAGTTCAATTTCTTCCTTGGAAAAGTCACCTTCCGGGCCAATCAAAATTAAATAACTCTGGTTAGGCTGAATAAAATTTTTGAAATCCATACGGTTAAAATTTTCATCACAATGCGCAATCATCTTAATTTCAGGATGATGTTGTAAGATGAAATCAGAAAATTTAACCAAACCATTCAATTTCGGGACGTAAGCTTTGAGAGATTGTTTCACGGCGGAAATTAAAATTTTATTACATCTTTCGAGGTTGATGTTCTTGCGTTCGGAATGAAAAGATTTCAGAAAACTGATTTGGTCGATTCCGATTTCAGTCGCCTTTTCCAGAAAGAATTCCATGCGTTCCATGCTTTTGGTGGGTGCGATGGCAATATGGATATTATAAGGCCATTTTTCGAAATTTTCAATCCATTCATCCACCTCTATTTCTACAGATTTGGAATTGATTCGAGAAACAATCCCTTTTGCCATTTGACCTTTTCCGTCGGTAATCTGAATTTCTTGTCCGATTTTTCCTCGCAGAACTTTAGTGAAATGAAGACTTTCATCGCCCGTTAATTCTGCGAAATTTCCCGAGATATTTCCAATAAATAAATGCATCAAATCAAATATTTGGCAACCGATTTTGAAGTTAAATTGGCGAATTGTTTTTGTTCGAATTTCAATTGTCCGGTCATTGCTATCATAGCAGCATTATCGGTGGTATATTCAAATTTAGGTATGAAAACCTTCCAACTTTTTTGTGTTTCCATGTTTTTTAAACGCTTACGAATTTCTGAATTGGCCGAAACACCACCGGCAACTGCTACTTGACGAATTCCCGTTTGTTCGGCAGCCAGAGACAATTTCTCCATCAAAATATCGACGATGGTTTTCTGAATGGAAGCACAAAGGTCGTTTAGATTTTCCTGTATGAAATCCGGATTTTCTTTTACTTCTTTCTGAATAAAATAAAGAATAGCGGTTTTCAATCCGCTGAAACTGAAATTGAGTTTATCGACTTTGGGTTTAGAAAAACTGAATTTTTCAGGATTTCCTTCTTTGGCTAATTTATCGATAATGGGTCCGGCAGGATAATCCAATCCCATAATTTTGCCGGCTTTGTCAAATGCTTCTCCCGCTGCATCATCAATGGTTTCTCCCAAAATCTCCATTTCGAAAAAATTGGAAACTTTCACAATTTGGGTATGTCCGCCACTCACAGTTAAGCACAAGAACGGAAATTCCGGAGAAGATTCGTTGGCATCTTCGATAAAATGCGCCAAAATATGTCCTTGCATGTGGTTGACTTCAATAAGTGGAATTTCGAGTGCCATGCTAAGCGATTTGGCAAAACTACTGCCTACGAGAAGAGAGCCCATCAATCCGGGGCCGCGGGTAAAAGCGATTGCACTGAGTTGATTCCGTTCAATTCCGGCTTGCTTTAAAGCCTCATTCACTACGGGAACGATGTTTTGCTGGTGGGCACGCGAAGCAAGTTCCGGAACGACTCCGCCATAGCTTTGGTGTATTTTTTGATTGGCAATGACGTTGGAAAGGATTTTCCGGTTTTGAATAACGGATGCGGCCGTATCATCACAAGAAGATTCGATTCCTAAAATGATGGGAAATGCACTCATTTTATCGTTCAGAATTAATTATTTAGAGTAATTTTGTTACAAATATCGGAAATTTAGAGTTTGAAAGCATTAAGAAGAATTGGCAGAATCATTTTGATAACGGCTATTGCGCTGCTTTCACTGTTGTTGACCGTTATGATTGTGGTTCAAATTCCCGCTGTACAAACCCGAATTGCCGAATATGCCGTCACCGAATTAAATAAAACTTTTGGAACCCAAATTTTCATAGACCGCGTAAATATTGACTTCTTTGGCGATATCAACTTATACGACGTTTCTACCAAAGACAATCGGGAATTAGAGTTTGTTCAAATTGAAAGGTTGGAGGCGAGATTGAGCTTAATCGGTTTTATCCGTAACCCGAACAACCTTACCATCAAGAAACTCAAGCTTTACAATCCAAAGGTTCAGGTGATTACTTATAAAGGCGATTCGGAAAGCAACTTTATAGACCTGATTAATAAATTTCAAAACCAAGAAGCGAAAGGAGAATCGGATTTTATCTTGCGCGGTGATGTGGAAATTATCAATGCGGAATTATTGATTCGGAATCAAAATTTGGAACCACACCGGCAGGATTGGGTCAATTCCAAGAACTTCAATGCAGTGATTGAAAATTTCAAGTTGGAAGACAATGAGATATGGGCGGAATTGAAAGATTTGAGTTTTGAATCCGTACGAAATGGGGAAAACTATTTTGTTGAAAATTTTTCTACGGACTTTCATTATTCCGATAAAGAAATCAGGTTTGACAAACTGGATTTAAAAACAACAGGGTCCTACCTCAGCGGCCATTTGGTTTTTTCCTATAATTCAGTGGATGAGCTGAAAGATTTTGTAAACAAAGTCGAATGGAATGCCCATTTCAAAGAAGACTCCCGCGTAAATTTTAAAGACATCCGCTATTTTGTCGATAATTTCGACAAGAACAGCACAGTTGATTTATTGGGAGAAGTCTCCGGAACCTTGAATCACCTCAATGTAAGTAACCTGCAATTGGTTTCTGACGGTGTTTTCGTTGCGGCCACTGAATTCCGGTTGAACGATATGACCAATGGAGAAAAGCTTAGCATTTTTGCGGAAAACATTAAACTTAAGACTTCGTACATAAACTTAAAAGAAATACTGCCGACCTTTGTAGCAAGCCGCTTGCCGGATTTTATTGACCGTTTCGGAACCATGGATTTTGCAGGCAGTTTTGACTTGAACCCGGAACAAATTACCATTGATGGAAATGCGATTACCGCTTTGGGGGATGCGGATGTGAATGTTTTATTGCAGAATTACAGGAATCATTTGCGCTACAGCGGAACGGTGGTTGCCGACGACATCAATCTCCGCCAAATCACCGAAGTCAAGGAATTGGGTTTTGTAAAAGGTAAAATGCAGTTTGATGGAGTAGGGACAGACGTTAAAACATTGCGACTGACCGCAAAAGGAAATTTGGATTATTTGGATTTGCTAGACAAACGTTATCAAAATGTTTCTGTGGACGGGAAATTGGAAAGGTCAGTATTTGATGGCGTACTGGCGATTCGAGATGCGCATTTGAACGCCAATTATTTAGGTACTTTTGATTTTTCAGGTTCCCAATTTAAAATGAATTTCAATTCGGAAGTCCGCCATATTAATTTAGATTATATGGGCGTTACCAAAAATTTGAATGCCAAGTTGAAGGCGAATATAAACGGCGATTTTACGTTCACCAATTTGGACGATTTTATTGGAAAATTAAACATTGAAAATTTACATTTTACCTCAAAAACCGATACACTCAATATCCCGGAAGCCTATTTGGTCTCTTCCAAAACCGGAGAAATCCAAAACTTAGAGCTCGATATTCCGAATTATCTCAAAGGAGAAATTCACGGGAAATACAGGTTAAGCCAATTGCCTGATGCAGTGATGAATGTGGTGGGTAGAACTACGCTTCTCAGTTATGAAACCGTTGCGGTTGCTCCGAACCAGAATTTTGTGTTTTATTTCGAAGTTGAACAAGATTTGTTTTCCCTAATCGATCCGCGCATTCAGATTGCGCCCGGAACCATTGTGGACGGCGAAGTCGATACCGGCAGCAATACTTTGATTGCCGAATTGAGTTCAAGCGAAATCGGTTTCGACGGGTTCAATATTTACAATCCCTTGATTAACATTGATACTTCCAAAGACACCGAGCCTATTTATTTGCGTTCAGACAGCCTCCAAGCAAAGGGAGTGATGGTCTATAACTTGGATTTATATACTACGCCGATTCAGGATTCACTTTTGGTCAAAACCCATTTTCAGATAGGGAAGGAGTTTCCGGCTTATTTTGATTTGAACCTTTTTCATACTTTAGACAGCCAGAAAAACCTGGTGTTCGGTTTCTCACCATCGACCATCAATATCGATGACACGAACTGGTACCTGAATCCTAATAATGAACGGAATTCCAATCGCGTGACCGTTAATTTCGATAAGAATTATTACCAGTTACAAAATATTTTGTTGGAATCCGAAGGGCAAAAATTATTACTCGATGGTTATTACGCCAGCAATACCGACTACCAGCTCAATGCGGATTTGGAAGAACTCATATTGTCTAAATTAATTCCCAAAGGGATTTTGGGCAACCTAAGCATCGATGGCGTAGCCAATGGGATTGTAAACATCGTCCGAACCAAAGATGAATTCAAACCTTTGATGGAAATAGACATTACCACACTCAAGCTCAATGAATACCTTCTGGGTGATTTGTCGGCTGTCGGGATTTATAATTTTGATGAAAATGTATTTGATCTGGAATTATTTCTGGAGCAACAACAAGTTCAAGTGCTTTATGTAAACGGATTTATCGACAACAAACCCGAAACGCCGGAAGTGAACCTCGTTGCCAGTTTAGATGATTTTGATTTTAAGTTTGTCGAAAGTTTCCTTTCCGCTGCGATGCATAACCTGCGGGGAATGGTTTCAGGCGATATGCGCTTTACCGGACCCATCGACTCTCCGGATTTTGAAGGAATGCTGGATTTGGAAGACTTAGGGTTTACGGTAGGTTACCTCAATGTAGACTATGCTTTTGACGGAGTCAATACCGTTCCGGTTTACAAGCAAAGTGGTGGGCAAGGCTTTATTTATTTAGACGAAGTCACCTTCCGCGATACCAAATTCGACACCCATGGTGAAGTGACCGGGCAATTGCTCTTTCGGGATTTCGCTACTTGGTTTCTCAACTTGTCATTCAATACCAATAACCTTTTGGTTATGGATACCTCGGTCAAACACAATGAGCTGTTTTATGGCAGAGTGTTTGGCCAAGGTGCTTTCTCGCTTTTCGGACCGCCCGAAACATTAGATATTTCGGCTACGGCCATCATAAACGAAGGTTCGGAACTCACCATCAACACCGGTGCAACAAAGGTAGAATCCGAAAGTTCACTCGTGCGTTTTATTCCCGAAGGGCCTGAAACGGAAGTTGACGACGGCACCCCTAAAGGCATCCAAATCGATTTGGAAATCTCGGCCAGCCCATTGACTACGATTAACCTGATATTCGATCCGGAAACAGGTGATATGGTTACTGCGAACGGCTCCACAGACGATTTGAGGTTTCAACTTTCCCGCTCAGGAAATATGACCATGGACGGAACTTATGTCTTGGAATCCGGACAATACCAGCTCCGTCAGATTCCGCTCTTGAACAGGGATTTTGAAATCCAACCCGGCAGTTTTGTGAGGTGGAACAACGGGACGGCTTACGAAGCAGACATGTACATTGTCGCCAATTATGAGCGCACGGTTTCCAATGTGGGCGAATACTTAGGGGTCGGATACAGCCAGACCTATGACGTTACACTCGGCATAGTCATCAGCGAATCCTTGGAAGACCCGCAAATGGACTTTACACTGGCTATCCCCAAAGGTGGCAGCGATATCCAATCCGCAGTTGATTATAAATTCAACCTCGACCCGGACGAGAAGATGATCCAGTTTGGTTCTATATTGTTATTCGGGCAATTCAATACCAGCTCTGATGTGTTTACAGCTGGTGCAACCTCTGCCGGAGCAGGAATCGCACTGAAACAACTGGGTGGGATATTGACTTCCCTGCTCACCGGCGGACCGGTAACCATCGGGATGGATTACGTGCCCGGCTCTGAACTCAGCAGTACTTCTGACCGGTTCAAAGGGATGCTCACCGTCAACCTCAGCCCGCGCTGGACCTTTAACGGAGCAGTAGGCGTACCGGTCGGCAGCAGTTACCAAGGCGATACCGCCACCGGTGAAGCAGAAGTGCAGTGGGATATTTCAAACAATATGGACAAAAGCATCGTGGTCAACTTCTTTACCCGGCCTACCAACTTCGGTGTGCAAAACATGGGTAACACGGGGAACTTCCAGAGCTTTGGTGCGGGAATCGTTTATAAATCCACATTTGATAACCTGTCCGGCATCTTCCGCAAAGAGAAGAAAGACGTGCCGGCAGCACCTAATACCAATCCGTTGAATTCAACCCAGCCGCCTTCGGAACCACCGGCAGCCGTGGATTCCATTGAGGCCACGCCACGAGATACCATTCCCAAAGAGGTGTCGATGAAGCCGAAGAAGGCAAAAAACAATTCACTCGTACGCTTTAAATAAACAAGTGGATGGGTTGAATGACAAGACAATCCGCATCAAAAAATAAGTAACTACTGTTTATGGAAACTGTTAATTCATTTACAAAGTCATAAATTCACATGTCTTTTCAATTAAATTCAAGTCAAATCCCAAATAAATATATACTTTTGATAAATTTTATTCTAATTTATTATTAATTCAATAAAAAGGTCATTTCTTTTATGAAGCCAAATTATGACATTGATGAAGTGGACAAAACCATCCTGATGTATCTGATTGAAAACACCCGAATGCCGTTTACAGAAATCGCCAAGAAGATGAATGTTTCGGCCGGGACAATCCACGTCCGGGTCAAAAAGCTGGAAGACGCGGGCATCATCAAAGGCACTACCCTCATTACCGATTACGACAAAATGGGTTACCAGTTCGTTGCTTATGTCGGGCTTTTGCTGACCAAGACCAATAAAATACAAAGCGTTTTGGAGGAATTGTACAAAATCCCGAACGTAACCGTGGCGCACATCGTGTCCGGGAAATACAACATTTTCTGTAAAATCAGGGCAAGGGACACCCACCATGCCAAGGAGGTTATCTTCAAGATCGACGCTATTGATGACGTACTGCGCACCGAATCAATGATTTCTCTTGAGGAAAGTTTCAATGATAAAAATCGTCTGATGAAAGCAATTTTCAAATAACTTTATGCTATGATACACAGATCAATTTGGTTCAATGGCTTGATTGCAATAATGCTTGTGCTGATAGGCGGCATCCTCTTCCGCGGCTACCGGCTCTGGAGCACGAATGATTTCCTATTCAAAGAGCACTTCCAATTATCGGATTTGACCATGCCCCAATGGTATCCGCTCGCCACCATCGGCTTGGGAATAGCCGCATTGTTGGGTATCATCTTGGTTTATTTCCACCGGAAAATCGGCGTTTACCTCACCATTGCAGCCTTGTTTATATCCATCGTCATGCAACCCGAATTCATGCCGGACGGCACACTTTACTCCATGTTCACCCTTTTTGTTTTCATCGGTTACGGCCTTTCCGTCATCATTCCACATTGGAAAGAATACCGCTAAACACTTGGTTTGTCGTAGGAAATAAGTTCCCCTCCTTTACAATGGCACTGAAATTGCGGAAGTTTGTGGGAATTTAAAACCATAAATTATGAGAACAATCCATTCAAAACTCATCGTAGCCGCATTGGGCTGTGCTTTCCTATTTGGCTGTAAGACAGATAAACTTTATCCGTCCGACCCAAAGACCATTTCCGAAGATACGCTGGTCGTAACCGAAACCGACGCTGAACGCGATGCCCGCTTGCGGTATGAGCAAACCGAACGCGACTTGGAAGAAGCCATCGAAAGCGGTGACGAGAAAGCAGAGGCAAGGGCGCGCGAGGCAAGGGCAGAGGCGCAACGCGCTTGGGAAGCCGTAAAAGAAGCCGCTAAGGACGCCGCCAATTTCATCGAAGAAGGTGCGGAAAAGACCGCAGAAGGCGTTGAAAAAGCAGCGAATGAAGTGGGCGATGCCGCAGAAAAAACGTATCATGATGCCAAAGACGGGGTAGAAAAAATAGCAGATGATTTGGACAAAGACAAGGAATAAACCGTTTCCTTTCGGCGGATGAAACCATTGATTTCTTAGAAAAACCGATGGTTTTGTCAAACAAAACAAATACCCGAATTAAGGCTGAAATTTAAAAAAATGCCCCCTCTGGAATCCTTTCTGGTAAAGGGTTTGCATAGGCCCCAAAAAACCACACGTGGTTTGGGGTCAAACCACGTGTGATGTGAGGGTAAACTACGTGTGGTTTAAGGTGAAACCACGTGTGCTTTTTAGTCAAACCACGTGTGGTTTATTTCACGGCCAAATGTGGGGTCATTATTAACCAAGAATAAAGAAAGCCCGGAAGACGTTTCCGGGCTTTTCAATTTTGCTGTTATTTCAATTCAAACCAAAGGTTGAATCAATGAAAATGTTCGGCAACATAACGTTCGGCATCGAGTGCGGCCATGCAACCGGTACCCGCCGCCGTGATGGCTTGGCGGTACACTTGATCCTGAACGTCACCTGCGGCGAATATGCCGGGCAGGTTGGTTTTGGTCGATTTACCTTCTGTAATCAAGTAACCGGATTCGTCCATTTTTAAGGTATCTTGGAACAAGTCGGTGTTGGGCTTGTGTCCGATGGCTATAAACAC
This sequence comes from Bacteroidota bacterium, assembly GCA_023433225.1. GTDB lineage: Bacteria > Bacteroidota > Bacteroidia > Flavobacteriales > Weeksellaceae > Moheibacter. The sequence goes on from JAEZDQ010000203.1 coordinate 19,508, forward strand.
GCCATCTACCACCAATTCATCGCGCACATGTGTCTGGTTGTTGACTATCAATGCTTTTTCTACTACCTTTTCACCTTTCAAACCAATCAGTTCATCGTGGAAAAGGACTTCTATGTTGGGTGTATTGAGCACACGTTCCTGCATTACTTTAGATGCTTTCATTTCATCTTTCCTTACGAGTAAATAAACTTTGGAACAAAGCTTAGACAGGTAAGTTGCTTCCTCGGCAGCCGTGTCGCCCCCGCCTACGACGGCAACGTCCTTGCCTCTGTAAAAGAAGCCGTCACAGGTGGCGCAAGCCGAAACCCCGCTTCCGGCGTACTTCACTTCATCGTCCAGTCCCAAGTATTTTGCGGTGGCCCCAGTTGCGATGATGATTGATTTGGACTTGATGATTTCGCCCGCATCGGTAGTTACAGTGTGGATTCCACCCGGTTCCCGGTTGAAATTCACCTCGGTGATGTACTGGTAATGAACCGTCGTACCGAAGCGTTCGGCTTGTGCCCGCAGTTGGTCCATCATTTCGGGACCTGTGATGCCGTCCGGGTAGCCGGGAAAGTTTTCTACTTCCGTGGTGGTGGTTAACTGTCCACCGGGTTCCATCCCGGTATAAAGCACGGGTTGCATATTGGCTCTGGCGGCGTAAATTGCGGCGGTATAACCTGCCGGTCCGGATCCTATGATGAGGGTTTCTTGTATTTTTTCGCTCATGATTGCTTTGTTTAGTGGGCAAATTTAGAATTCTTTTTAGTATTCCAATCAAGGAAACCATCTGAATTCTTTATGAAATAATAGGGTGATTCCGCTTTACATGTATTGTGTCGCCGGTTTGTTTTTGAAGCGGATGATGCGCATCTTATCCATCAGCCAAATGAATGGGTAGAGTGGGTCGAACTCCCACCACTTGACCGCGAAGTTGGGCCGTCCCCCGAATTTGTGGTGGTTGTTGTGCAGGCTTTCGCCCCACATCAGTAAATCCACCGGGAATAGGTTGTGTGAAGTGTCTTTGACATCGTAGTTTCTGTAACCATATTTATGTGAATACCAGTTGACAATCACGCCATGAACGGGCGACATCAACGCCATAATTGGAACTAAGAAATACAACCACCATGGCGAATCCAATAATACAAAAATCAACACATAAATGGCAACCCAAACCAAACGGGTAATTCGAGACTCGGCAAAACGGTCAAATTTTCTCCATTTTGGAACGCCTTTCTTGAATTTCTCGCCTACTACTGCAATTTCTTGGTCAATATCCATATAAACACGCCGGGTGCGCCACATCATCGCAAACAAATCTTTGTCAATAATAGGCGAATGCGGGTCGTCTTCCGTGTCCGCAAAAGCATGGTGCAAACGGTGCATCACCCCGTAAGCATAAGGGCTTAAATAAGAGGAACCTTGTGTGATGAAGGAACCGATGTGAAAGGTTTTTTCCCAAAAATTGGACATAGTGAACATGCCATGCGCGGCATACCGATGGTGGAACATAGACTGGAAAAAAAGAGATGCATACCAGTGTAAAATAAATAATCCGATGATGATGAGAATGGTTGTTTGCATTAAAGTTTTTGAATTTTCACAAAGATATGTGATAAATTTATTTTTGAAAACAACCAATGTCAGCCATTGGGGGTATATTTGAAGGATTAACAAAAGTTTATGACACGGGCACAATTCAATAAAATACTCTTATTTAAACTTCCGATTGCCAAAATATCGGGGCTCAGACTGCATCATTTTGACGGAAACAAAGCAGGTATCTCGGTCACATACGGTTGGTTGAATCAAAACCCTTTCAGGAGTATGTTCTGGGCTGTGCAGGGAATGGCCGCCGAACTTTCCACCGGAATTTTATGCATCGACAAAATCCAAAAATCCGGGCAAAAGGTTTCAATGTTGGTGGTCGGGCTTGAAGCGAATTTCACCAAAAAAGCAATCGGGAAAATTATTTTCACTTGTGAGCAAGGCATTGAATTAGATTCGGTTTTGGCAAAAGCCATCAAAACAGGCGAGGGGCAAACCCTGAAAATGCGAAGCATCGGTATAGACGAAAAAGGCGACCAGGTTTCGGAATTCTTTTTTACGTGGAGTTTTAAATTGAAATAATTTTGTAAATTGGCTTCACTAAAACAGTGAAAATGAAAACAATTGCTTTTTTCCCTTTGATTTTATTTTGTCTTGTACAGGTAAAAGCTCAGTTTCAAGACTATTATCTATACAGTTTTCCCTATCAAGAAATTTTTGAGCCAAATGAAGAAATTCCTTTTGTTACGTTTTCGATGGAGTACGAAAACGATTATACGTATATAGAAACCAAAGTTTGTAAATACAGAAAAGTACGAATTGACTTTTGTCTCTGTTGGGATCCGGAATTCCATATTACGGAATTGATAGAGGAGAGCGGAGCACCTTGTGAAAATTCGGAAAACCAATTGTTTGAAGAAGAGTATTTAAGCAATTTTGAAGTGGATAATCATTGGTATTATTTGGATGAAAGCTTAGAAAATGAGGAACACCATTTACATCTTGCTGGTAGTATGGACTGGGCACCCTATATCTCTTATACCAATACTTTGATGAATACGGTTGATGAAATTTTGACTTCTATAATCCAAATCTATCCAAATCCTGCAGAAACTACGATTAATTTTTCCGAGAAAGTAAGAGAAGCTGTGATTTTTAATTTGGACGGGAAACTCCTCGGAAGAATAGATTTGCCTTCGGATAAAATGGATGTCTCCCATTTATTGACAGGTAGTTATTTGGTAAAAGGGTTTGATGTGAAGGGGAGATTTTTCAAGAGTCAGTTTTTGAAAAAATGATTAAATTCATTGAGGGAATATTTTCGACACTTAGTTTTCTTCTTCCTTCTTCTCTGATTCAGGCGCGGACATGGTTCTGGAAATAAACCAAATTGTTCCGTTTTTTGATCTGAAAACTTTCATAGCCCAAATGATTCCTGTAATTAGGCCCGAAATTCCAATTAAAATTGCGATAAATAACTGTAATGTACCGGGATTGGAATAGTAGATGAAAAATCCTGCCAATCCGCCTATCAGAGTAGGGGATATGAAAATAAGCAGCCACCCGATGATTTCGAATGTTTTTTCAAACAGTTTGTCCATAGCTCAGGTTCAAATATAAAAAATCACAAATAACAATTATTTTGCAAACATTTTTACATCAAAAGCGTATCAAATTTGAATTTCTTAATCCTGATACGCTTATCTTTTCTCAAAGAACCCTCGCTCCTTTCACTTTCTGCTTCAGCAAAGCAATTTTCAGTACTTCCATCATATCGGTTACATAATGGAATTTCAATCCTTTGATGTATGCCGGCTTGATCTCTTCCACATCTTTTCGGTTTTCTTCGCTCAGGATGATTTCTTTGATGTTTGCCCGTTTCGCGGCCAGGATTTTCTCTTTGATCCCGCCTACGGCCAGTACTTTCCCGCGGAGCGTAATTTCCCCGGTCATCGCCAGATGGGCTTTTACTTTTCTTTGGGTAAATGAAGAAACAATTGAGGTCAGCATGGTAATCCCGGCAGATGGACCGTCTTTAGGCGTTGCACCTTCGGGCACGTGGATGTGTAGGTTGTATTTGTCAAAAATATCTTCATCCAATTGGAGTTCTTTCGCATGCGCTTTGATGAATTCCAAAGCAATCCGTGCCGATTCTTTCATGACGGTTCCGAGGTTTCCGGTGATGCTGAGCGTACCTTTTCCTTTGGACAAAATCGATTCGATGAAAAGGATGTCGCCTCCAACCCTTGTCCAAGCCAGTCCGGTCACAACGCCGGGGACTTCGTTTGTTTCGTATTTATCGGCATTCCGTCCGGGGCCGAGGATGGTGCGGATGGTTTCTGGCGTGAATTTCTTTTGGTATTTTTCTTCCATGGCTACATTTTTGGCAATGTTCCGAACCAGTTTCGCAATTTGCTGTTCCAAATTCCGTACACCTGCTTCCCGCGTATAAGTTTCCACTAAATATTCCAAATCTTTTTTTGAAATGGAAGCATCGTTTTTCTTCAAACCATGTTCTTTCAATTGTTTCGGAAAAAGGAACTTATAGGCAATTTCCACTTTTTCTTCGATGGTATAACCGGCAATATTTACCATTTCCATACGGTCGCGAAGCGGCATCGGAATGTCGGCGATGTTGTTAGCCGTGGCAATGAAAAATACTTTGGATAAATCGAATCCCTGTTCCAAATAATTGTCATAAAATGAATTGTTCTGTTCGGGATCCAACACTTCCAACATGGCCGAAGAAGGATCGCCATGCGCGCTGCTGCCCATTTTATCGATTTCATCCAGAATAAAAACAGGATTGGAACTTCCGGCTTTTTTGATGGATTGCAAAATTCGTCCGGGCATCGCTCCGATATAAGTTTTCCGGTGGCCTCGGATTTCCGACTCGTCGTGCAAACCACCTAAGGACATTCGGATGTATTTTCTACCCAATGATTCGGCGACCGATTTCCCCAAGGAGGTTTTTCCTACGCCCGGAGGGCCATAGAGACAAATAATTGGTGACTTCATATCGCCTTTCAATTTGAGGACGGCCAAATATTCAATGATTCTTTCTTTGATTTCTTCCAATCCGAAATGATCCCGATCCAATATTTTCTGTGCTTTTTTCAAGTCAAAATCATCCTGAGTAAATTCGTTCCAAGGTAAGTCCAGCAGGAAATC